>NZ_JBGOOO010000002.1:189733-355323 GCF_041439695.1 Vibrio sp. FF266 | reverse complement strand
TATCTCGTATCTCGTATCTCGTATCTCGTATCTCGTATCTCGTATCTCGTATCTCGTAGAAGCATAAAAAAGCCCCAACACGAATGTCGAGGCTCAAAGTATCTTTATCTATGTTGTAACTGGACGTCCCTAGCTCACTGATCTTCGTTGTTTTCAGCAAACTTAGATGGCGACATACCAAAGTGATGTTTAAACCTTTGACTGAAATAGGAAGGGTCATTGAAACCAGAATCAAACGCGACGTCTGAAATCCTCTCTCCCGCAAGTAGCCGCTCGCACGCATGCTCCAAACGTACTTCATTCAAATGCTCTTTAAAGGTCTTGTTGTAAGCAGATTTAAAACGTCTCTGTAAGCTTCTCTCAGACATAAACAAATACTTAGCAGCAGTTGCAGTACTGAACTCGGCATCAGCGTAGTTTTCACTCACAAGCTGCGACACTCTGTTCTTCCACTCTTGTTCCGCTGTCAGTTTTTGCTGCTCTGGCGTTGAAGCGGCAAGCTTAATGGTTTCAATCTGTTCAATTGTGCTGGCTTCAAGATTATCGAGCACTTGGTACTCAATTGGCCACGAAAGCTGAACCTTATTTTGAGAGTCCGAGACAAAAGCATTCAGTTCACCACCGCTCTGGTTCATCAATAATGGCAACTTTTCGATGTTTAGGTCGGTCGACTTTCCAGTATTGTCATTAATGCTTGAAGTCAATTTTGGGAAAGGCATTCCATGGTCTCGAATCGTCACAACAAGGTGCTCTTTAACCTCTTCAACCAATACCACCATACTCTGTGACTTAAAATTTCTCTTAATGATGCTAGCGACTAGACTGTTGAAAATAATATCAAGATTAAAATACAGCAAGGATACATGTCGTTGTTTAGTTTCAACTTTAATATCCAGTTCAATACCGGCTTTGGCTAAATCGTCCTGCCAAGCTTTGAGTACAGCTTCTAAGATTAAAATTATATCGTAACAAACCTTTCCCTTCCCTTGTGGCGTGTTACTCAACTGAGCCAAGCCATTTTTCAATGTCAATATTGGCGACTTACCTTGTTCATCATTCCAATTTGGGATCATAGCTGCGATATGATTAACTTCAGAAGAGAGTTCATTAGCAGTATGTGTGACAAGAGCACTCTTAACTGACAGCTGTTTTTTAAGCTGTTGATTAGTCGTTAGTAGTATTCGGCTTTGATGCCTCAGTTGATCTGTCTTTAATGCAACTTGCGCCTTTAAGTGCCTGTTGGCGAAAGTGACGTAACGCGATCGCCAAAAAACCAAAGCAGTCACTACACAGATAAGTAATACAAGAGAGCTTGCTGCTGCCCAATTACTCAGATACCAAGGTTCCGCAATAGAGAAGCTTTGGTTCGTTGACGTAAAGCGATAATGGGAGTCCTTAACGGGTTTCACTTCCAACGTATAGTCCCCAGGAAGAAGGTGATCGAGTGTTAGTAACCCCCCTTCAAACTCACTCCAAGGTTCATTGTCGCTTAGTCGATACTCCATTGCAGGTGTGTATGTCGCTGGTAAAATTCCAATCTTAAAACCGATTGATGAGCCATAAGGAATTTCATCTAAATCAGCTGTCTTGCCACCAAGTGATACTATCTGATGGTCGACACTTATCTTGCTTAGCAATGCACGGCTATGAGGTGTTGTTGATACCAATAGCTCATTAGCTAATGCACTCACCACGCCATATCTTGAGCCAAAGATAAGCCTAGTAGACTGGCTACCTGAGCTGTAAAACAGAGCACACGCACCTGCAGCCAATTCATTGGTGATCAAGCCAAATGGTGAGCCGATATGTTTATGCAGTTGCCCATCCAATCCGTAATAGCTAATACCTTTCGAAGAGCCTAACCACATTCCATTATCATCGCTAATTAAACATTTAGGACTGATATTTTCCTCAACAAGAGTAACCTCTTGAATAATAGAACTGTTATTAGGGATTCGATACACACCATAGCTACTCGCAAACCACTGGGATCCATCTTTCGCTTTTTCAATATCGACCACTTTGCCAAGCCGCTCGCTTGAACGACTAAAGCTAATTCTCTCATCAAGAAAAGAGTAGAATCCGTGCTCAGTACCAACATAAATACGACCTTGCAAACCTATATTGAGAGCGGTGATCTTTGCTGGCAAAAATTTATCAACTAACCAGTCGGTGCCATAACTTGTCAACTTATTGGTTTCGATAGATAACGAATAAAGGTTTTGTCCCGAGGTCATCCAAAGCATGTTATCCGCTTCAAGTGCAAAGTTTTCAACGGGTACACCTTCAATCGCTCTTGGTAGATCGACCTTTTCAGCCTCTAACGTATCAGTGTTGAAACTAATAATACCTTCTGCAGTCGCCAACCAAATTGAAGAATCAAAGATCTCAAAGTCCTGTACCGGGTTAGAGTAAACACGAACGGGGTTATCTTCACTTTGAGAATCAACTAAATAGAGACCTCTGGAAGAAGCAACCCAAGACAGTTGATCGCGAACAAGTTGTACTTTGTTTATCACCACACTACTCGAGTGCATCCCCATTCCCGTTAATGGCGTTCTTGAGAATGTCCTGCTGAACAGTGAAAAGTATCGAATTCCATTATTGGTCGCGACCCACATTCCACCAGCATGGTCGTTGATTAACGAATATATCTTTTCACCCGGTAACGAAAAGTCTTGATTATCGGCTTGTTCAAATCGTGTAATTTTCCCCGTAATAAAGTTGTAGCTGATAAGACCATGCTCAGTCCCAATCCAGTATTGATCGGTTGTTTCAGCGAGAGAAAGAACATGCGAACCACGCACCCACCTTTCTTTCTCAGGATTTGCAAGATCTATGATCACTGCACCATTCAATGTGCCAATGACTAACTCACGTCTTGCCATAGAAAAATACAGCGTCTCTATATGATTTTTTTCTGATGCACCGATATGAGTAAATTCTTGGCTATCAGAAAGGTACACTCCGGAACTGGTCGCAAGCACCCATTTTGACAATACCCGCTCAGCATCGTTAATCGTAATATCGCTGCTATTGTTGTACCGATACAATTTTAGAAGCGAGTAAGTGCTAAATTCTAAAGATTGAGTATTGTACGTATAGAAATTACTGCCATCTGTAACCCAAATATAATCACCGGAAGCACCGATATTCGCGATCTCAGCCCCCGGGCTTAGACTAAATGCAAGTGCATTGCCGATTCCTGGGCTATGTCGGTACACCTCATTATCAAAGAAAGTCCAAAACTCATCGTTAAGAAACGCGACTTTCTCTGAAGAAAATTGCAAAAGGCTACCTTTTCGAGGGAATAGGGTTCTGCCATCATAAAAAAGTATTTTTCCATGCACATCATGAACCCAGAGTCCGCCACCTTCACCTAAGTACAGGTTTTTTGCCGCAAGGAAGTTCCCTTGTGCTTGAACGGGCAAAGGGTAGAAAACGGAGGGTGATGTATTTACCGCAAGAACGCTAAATGAAATGCTCATTAAGATGAACATTTTGAAAATAATTCGATACAACTTTTAATCCTGAACAGCAACAACACATGAAATATTGGTTCTCACAACGCTTGTTGCTGATTAACCAAAAAGTGAGTTTTTTTGTGCTTATTATTATCTTTCTATTTTAGCTGAAATTGACAAAGGAGAAAGGAGGTTTGATATTTGTTGGAAGGTTTTATCTTAGCGGTCACGAAAATGCCGCAAAAAGCGGCATGATTCATCAATTAACGAGAGCAAAGTGTCGTAAAGAATACTCAATATTGATTACATTCCACTCAAGCAACTTGTGTAACTATCTGTAAGCTGCTGAAGAAAATCAAAATAGCTTCCACTCTTCACTTCAACCTGCGAACCGACAGGATCAAGTTGTCCTTGTTTAGCGTTACTTCCACGAGTCACCGATTCAATCACCGCTGGTGTAAATTGAGGCTCTGAAAATACGCATTGAACATTTTCACGTACCAAAGTCTTCTTGATAGCAATCAGACTTTTTGCGCCAGGTTTACGCTCAGGGCTAACCGTAAAGTGACCTAGATTATTCAACTTAAATTCTTGTTCGAAGTAGCCATACGCGTCATGGAATACGTAGTAGCCTTTGTCTTTCACTGGCGCGAGTTGTTCATGAATCGCCTGCTGTTTCTCTTTCAAAGCAATCAAGAATGAATCTAGATTCTCTTGATACGCCATGGCGTTATCAGAGTCTGACTCAATTAGCTTAGCTGAGATATATTTTGCCGCGACCTCGACTTGATCGATACCCAACCAAAAATGCGGGTCATGGCTACCATGGTTGTGCCCTTCATGAGCATCGTGGTCTTCATGTCCAAACTCTCTCAAGTTAATCCCCGGAATCTCACTGATCTTGATAACGTTTTCTTTAGAACCAATCACCTTGGTCAAAAAAGCTTCTAGGTCAGGGCCAAACCAGATCACCATATCGGCACTATGAACTTTTTTGACATCCGATGGCTTAAGCGCATAATCGTGCGGCGAAGCATTGCTGTTCATCAACACATCCGGTTCACTAACGCCCTGCGTTAATTCTGTCACAATCATTTGAATTGGTTTGAAGCTTGTTAGAATAGTATTGGCACTTGCAACACTTGGCGCTAAAAGCAAAGTAGCAAGTATAAAAGATGAACGTGACATAATTCCTCGTTAATAGAAAAGTAGCTTAGGCTTGAGGTAAATGTTACATTATAACATTAGCGAATTGCAAATGAGTTCTATTCATGGATAATTTAATCCAACTAGATTCTGTGAGCGTCGAATTTGACGGTCGAAAAGTTCTAGATAACATCTCTCTAAATTTAGAGCGCGGCAGAATCACCACCCTGATTGGGCCAAACGGTGCAGGAAAGTCGACATTAGTAAAAGTGGTATTAGGTTTACAGACCAAATTTTCAGGCACAATAACAAAAGCTAAAAAACTGAAAATTGGCTATGTACCACAAAAATTAAAGCTCAATGATTCACTACCGCTCAATGTAGAACGTTTTCTAAAGCTCACTGGTAAGTTCAGTCAGCAAGAGATCCTTGAAGCATTGAAGCTCGTTGGTGCTGAACATCTACAAAAGAGTAACATGCACCAACTATCTGGCGGTGAAAACCAACGTGTGCTAATTGCTCGTTCATTGCTAAGAAGACCCGATCTACTGGTTCTTGATGAACCCGCACAAGGTGTTGATGTACAAGGCCAAATAGACCTGTACGACCTGATCGATACCATTCGCCACCGTTTTGGTTGCGCCGTATTTATGGTTTCACACGATCTGCATTTAGTGATGGCAAAAACAGACGATGTTATCTGTTTGCATCACCATATCTGCTGTTCAGGCGCACCTGCAGACATCAAACACCACCCCTCTTATATCGCACTTTTTGGCACCGTGACCCAAGAGACCTTAGCCTTTTATCACCACCAACACGAACATCACCATCATGATCTCGCAGGACAGCCTGTCGAAGGCGACGTGCATGAATGTTCAAACCATAAACACGGACACCACTAATGCTTGAGTTTCTTCTTCCCTCTATTTTAGCTGGCTTGGGCATTGCTCTAATCGCGGGGCCACTAGGTTCATTCGTGGTGTGGCGCAAGATGGCTTACTTTGGTGACACGCTTGCTCACGCTTCTTTGATGGGCTTAGCACTTGGCTTTCTGTTCAACATTAACTTGTATTTCGCGCTGCTGATTTGTTGTTTGATGCTGGCTGTGTTGCTAGTGACTTTACAAAAACAAAAGCTGGTCGCGACCGATACCCTACTCGGTATTTTGGCGCACAGCGCTCTGTCTTTGGGTCTTGTCGCCGTGAGTTTCTTAGATAACGTTCGTGTTGACCTAATGAGCTACCTATTTGGTGACTTGCTTGCAGTATCTCCGACAGATTTGGTATTCATCTATGCGGGTGCTGCCGTGATTGGAGTGGTACTTGCTATTTTTTGGCGACCACTATTGTCGACGACCGTTAACGAAGATCTCGCAGCGGTTGATGGCATCAACATTGATTTAATGCGTCTTATTTTGATGCTATTGGTTGGGATCGTGATTGCGGTAGGTATGAAATTTGTTGGTGCGTTAATCATGACCTCACTACTTATCATTCCGGCAGCAACGGCAAGAAAGTTCGCCAATACCCCCGAACAAATGGCATTCCTTGCATCGGTAATTGGTTCTATCGCTGTGTTCGGAGGATTGAGCTTGTCTTGGTTCTATGACACACCAGCTGGCCCGTCTGTTGTGATTAGTGCTGCGGCAATGTTTATGCTGTCTCAAATGGTTAGAAGCCGAGCTTAGCACTTATCAGTACGATCTCGTATCTCGTATCTCGTATCTCGTATCATTGAAAACATACAAAAAAGGCTTGGTCAGTGACCAAGCCTTTTTAATATCATTCAGTTAACTTCTATCTCGTTAGATAAAAGCCAGCTGATTACCAACCCGTGATTTCACGTAGGCCTTTACCGATGTCAGCAAGAGACTTAACAGTCTTAACGCCTGCTGCTTCTAGTGCTGCGAATTTATCTTCAGCAGTACCTTTACCGCCAGAGATGATTGCGCCAGCGTGGCCCATACGTTTACCCGGAGGAGCAGTAACACCAGCGATGTAAGATACAACTGGCTTAGTTACGTTTGCTTTGATGAACTCAGCTGCTTCTTCTTCCGCAGTACCACCGATCTCACCAATCATTACGATTGCTTCAGTCTCTGGGTCTTCTTGGAAAAGTTTTAGGATATCAATGAAGTTTGAACCTGGAATAGGGTCACCACCGATACCAACACATGTAGACTGACCAAAGCCTTCATCTGTTGTTTGCTTAACTGCTTCGTACGTCAAAGTTCCTGAACGAGATACGATACCTACTTTACCCTTCTTGTGGATATGGCCAGGCATGATACCAATCTTACACTCGTCTGGAGTGATAAGACCTGGACAGTTAGGACCGATCATGCGAACGCCAGTTTCTTCTAGCTTCACTTTAACGTCGATCATGTCTGTAGTAGGGATACCTTCAGTGATTGTTACGATCAGTTCGATACCTGCATCAATCGCTTCTAGGATTGCATCTTTACAGAAAGGTGCTGGTACGTAGATAACTGTTGCTGTTGCGCCAGTCGCTTCTACGGCTTCACGTACTGTGTTGAATACTGGAAGGCCTAGGTGAGTTTGACCACCTTTACCAGGTGAAACACCACCAACCATTTGCGTACCGTATGCGATAGCTTGGTCTGAGTGGAATGTACCTTGACCGCCAGTGAAACCCTGACAGATTACTTTAGTGTCTTTGTTAATTAATACAGACATTATTTAGCCTCCGCAGCAGCAACAACTTTCTGAGCAGCATCTGTTAGAGATACAGCAGCAATGATATCAACATCAGAATTAGCAAGTACTTCGCGACCTAGGTCTGCGTTTGTACCTTCTAGACGAACAACTACTGGAACTGTTACGCCTACTTCTTTAACTGCACCGATAATACCTTCAGCGATCATGTCACAACGAACGATGCCACCGAAAATGTTTACGAGTACTGCTTTAACATTGTCATCAGAAAGGATGATCTTGAATGCTTCAGCTACACGCTCTTTTGTCGCGCCGCCGCCTACATCAAGGAAGTTTGCTGGCTTGCCGCCGTGTAGGTTTACGATATCCATCGTACCCATCGCAAGGCCTGCACCGTTAACCATACAGCCAACGTTGCCATCAAGTGCTACGTAGTTCAGTTCCCACTGAGCAGCGTGCGCTTCACGCTCGTCTTCTTGTGAAGGATCGTGCATTTCACGAAGCTTTGGCTGACGGTACATTGCGTTTGAGTCAATGTTGATCTTGCCGTCTAGACAAAGCAGGTTGCCTTCGCCAGTAATTACAAGCGGGTTGATTTCTAGTAGAGCTAGGTCGTACTGAGAGAACATTTGGCCAAGACCCATGAAGATCTTAACGAACTGTTTAATTTGATCGCCAACTAGACCAAGTTTGAACGCAAGTTCACGGCCTTGGTAAGCTTGAGGGCCCACTAGAGGATCGATCGCTGATTGGTGAATCAACTCTGGAGTTTCTTCAGCGATTTTCTCAATGTCCACGCCGCCTTCAGTTGACGCCATGAATACAATTTTGCGCGTTGCACGGTCAACAACAGCACCTAGGTAAAGTTCGTTAGCAATGTTCGATGCTTCTTCAACTAGGATCTTTGTTACAGGTTGACCATTAGCGTCTGTTTGGTAAGTCACTAGGTTTTTACCTAGCCACTTTTGTGCAAACTCTTTAACGCCTTCTTTGGTGTCATGTAGCTCTACGCCGCCCGCTTTACCGCGACCACCAGCGTGTACTTGACACTTAACGACTTTCTTGGCTGTACTGATACGACCTGCAGCTTCGAAAGCTTCTTGTGCAGTATCACATGCGAAACCTTCTGGTACAGGCAAACCGAATTCTGCAAACAGCTGTTTGGCTTGGTATTCATGCAAATTCATTTTGATATTCCGTTTATTTTCCCTTAAGGGATTATTATTTCCATAACGACACAGTTTCCTGTGGTACGTCTGTAGGGTCTTCTCAAATCAACTGCTGTCCATTTTCTAATGGCTTTACAGTTCAAGTGAAGGCCAGACGTTGAGCAGCCTAGCCTTTGAAACTTTTTACGTCTAGCTAACCGGGTTAACTAGACGTTTTAGAGATACTAAACGTCTAATAGCAGACGTGCAGGATCTTCTAGAAGCTCTTTGATGGTCACTAGGAAGCCAACTGATTCACGGCCGTCGATTAGGCGGTGATCGTAAGAAAGCGCTAGGTACATCATTGGTAAGATCTCAACCTTGCCATCAACAGCCATTGGACGATCTTGGATTTTGTGCATACCCAAAATTGCCGCTTGAGGCGGGTTGATGATTGGCGTAGACATTAGAGAGCCAAATACACCACCGTTCGTGATAGTAAAGTTACCGCCCATCAACTCATCAACAGTTAGCTTGCCGTCACGGCCTTTGATTGCTAGCTCTTTGATGCCTTTTTCAATATCTGCGAAACCTAGTGTGTCACAGTCTTTCAGTACTGGAGTCACTAAACCACGTGGCGTAGATACCGCCATGCTGATGTCGAAGTAGTTGTGGTAAACGATATCTGTACCATCGATAGAAGCGTTAACTTCTGGGAAACGCTTCAGTGCTTCTGTTACTGCTTTCACGTAGAAAGACATGAAACCAAGACGCGTATCGTGACGCTTCTCGAATTGGTCTTTGTACTGCTTACGAAGGTCCATGATTGGCTTCATGTTCACTTCGTTGAAAGTAGTCAGCATTGCAGTGCTGTTCTTCGCTTCTAGAAGACGGTTTGCAACTGTCTTACGTAGGCGAGTCATAGGCACGCGTTTTTGGCTGCGAGCCGCTGCTGGCGCTTCAACTGCTGGTGCAGATGCTGCTGCCGAAGCCGCTTTCGCTGCTGCTAGGTGTGCGTCAATGTCTTCACGAGTAATACGACCACCAACACCAGTGCCTTTAACGTCAGCTGGTTGTAGGTTGTGCTCTGCAAGAAGACGACGAACAGCAGGGCTTAGTGCATCGTTGCTTTCTTCTGTTAGCGCCGCTTTGTGGCGTTTGTCAGGAGAAGCTTCTGTATCTTCAGTGGTGTCTTTCGTTGGTTCACCAGCGACAGCACCAGGCTTAATTTTAGCCAGAAGCTGCTTAGAAAGTACCGTAGCACCCTCTTCTTCGATGATAGCTTCCAGAACACCCGCTTCAGGAGCCGGTACTTCTAGAACTACTTTATCTGTTTCGATGTCTACAATGACTTCATCACGTGCAACGGCTTCGCCTGGTTTTTTGTGCCAAGTCGCTACTGTTGCGTCAGCCACAGATTCAGGTAAATCTGGAACCAGAATTTCAATTGTCATGTCTGTATTTTCCTTTTACTTCTAGTTCTTAAGTAGGGTCAAAGCGTCGTCTACTAACGCTTTTTGTTGTTTCAAGTGTACCGACATATAGCCAACAGCTGGTGACGCTGATGCAGGACGACCTGCGTATTGAATATCAGCACCTACTGGGATAGCAGCTCGGAAATTATGTTGGCTACTGTACCAAGCACCTTGGTTTTGTGGCTCTTCTTGACACCAAACGTAATCGACTACATTTGTGTATTGTGCGATTGCAGCTCTCACGTCCTCATAAGGGAACGGGTAAAGTTGCTCAATACGTACAATAGCGACATCGTCTTGCTCATTCTTACGTCTTTGGTCAAGCAGGTCAAAGTAAACCTTACCTGAACAGAACACGACGCGTTTTACGTTCTCAGGAGCCAGATCATCAATTTCTGCGATAGCTGGTTGGAACGTGCCTTCTGCCAAATCTTCAAGAGAAGATGTACACAAAGGGTGACGAAGCAATGACTTAGGTGACATTACAATCAGTGGACGACGCATTGGTCGAACAACCTGACGGCGAATCATGTGATAAACCTGAGCTGGCGTTGAAGGAACAACAACCTGCATGTTTTGTTCAGCACACAACTGAAGGTAACGCTCAAGACGCGCAGAAGAGTGCTCAGGGCCTTGGCCTTCATAACCGTGAGGAAGCAACATAGTTAGACCACATAGACGTGCCCACTTTTGCTCACCTGATGAAATGAATTGGTCGATAACAACTTGTGCACCGTTTGCGAAATCACCAAATTGTGCTTCCCAAAGGGTGAGACCGCTTGGCTCTGCTGTCGCATAGCCATACTCAAATGCGAGTACCGCTTCTTCAGATAACACAGAGTCAAACACTTGGAATGGCCCTTGTTTATCATGAATGTTCGCAAGAGGAACATACGTGCTTGCATCTGATTGATTGTGCAGTACTGAGTGACGGTGGAAGAACGTACCACGACCTGAATCTTGGCCAGAGATACGAATACGCTTACCGTCGTCAACAAGTGTTGCGTAAGCCAGTGTTTCAGCCATACCCCAATCGACTTGTTTCTCACCATTCACCATGGCAGTTCGATCGTTGTACAGTTTATTTACTCGGCTTTGCAGCTTGTGGCTGTCTGGGTATTGGCAAAGTTTAGTACCAAGCTCTTTCAGGCGCTCGATATCAATCTTATTGTCCCACTCAATGTTCCAGTCGTGACCTAGGTAAGGAGACCAATCCACAGAGTGAAGTGCCATTGGGCGCCACTCTTTAACCACAACTTCACCGTGATCAAGTGCATCACGATATTCGTTAACCAGTTGAGTTGCCGTATCAATACCAAACTCACCGCGCTCCATTAACACATCAGCATAAAGCTTACGTGGTGTTGGATGCTTCTTGATTTTTTGGTACATCAAAGGCTGTGTTGCATTCGGCTCATCGGCTTCATTGTGACCGTGGCGACGGTAACAAACCAAATCAATAACAACATCACGCTTAAAGGTATTACGGTAATCCAATGCAAGACGCGCTACGAACGCAACCGCTTCTGGATCATCAGAATTAACGTGGAAAATCGGAGCCTGAACCATCTTTGCGATATCTGTACAGTACATCGTAGAACGTGTATCGCGAGGGTTAGACGTCGTAAAACCAACTTGGTTGTTTACAACGATACGAACCGTACCACCGACACAGAAACCACGCGCTTGAGACATGTTAAACGTCTCTTGCACTACACCCTGACCAGCGATAGCTGAATCACCGTGGATAGTAATTGGAAGTACACGGCTGCCGTCTTTATCGTCTAGACGATCTTGTCGAGCACGTACTGAACCGATAACTACCGGGTTTACGATTTCTAAGTGAGATGGGTTAAATGCAAGTGCTAAGTGAACGTTGCCGCCTGGGGTTGCGAAATCCGCAGAGAAACCTTGGTGATATTTCACATCACCAGTACCCCATGAATCATCGCTGTGCTTGCCCGCAAATTCGTCAAACAGGTCTTGTGGCTTTTTACCAAGCACATTGACCAGCATGTTTAGACGACCACGGTGAGCCATACCAACAACAACTTCACGCATGCCTTGTCCACCGGCATGACGAATGATTTCTTTCGTCATTGGGATAAGAGCATCACCACCTTCCAAAGAGAAGCGTTTTGCACCAGGGAATTTCGCACCAAGATAGCGCTCAAGACCTTCAGCAGCCGTTAGCTCTTCTAGGAAAGCTTGCTTTTCTTCTTTATTGAAAGACGGTTGACCAGATACAGACTCTAAACGTTGTTGGATCCAACGCTTTTGTTCTGTATTAGTCATGTGCATGTATTCAGCACCAATAGAACCACAATACGTTTGCTTTAGAGATTTGTAGAGATCTTTAAGCACCATCGTCTCTTGGCCAATGGCGTAAGAGCCGACGTTAAACGTCTCGTTGAGGTCTTCTTCGGTAAGAGTGTGGAAAGAAGGGTCCAGTTCAGCGACTGTATCTCTTTCCCATAAACCTAGGGGGTCTAGATTTGCTGATTGATGCCCTCGGAATCGATAGGCATTAATAAGTTGCAGAACCTTTACTTGTTTCGCATCGACATCTGGATCACTAACTTGGACACTGTAATGCTTTGTTTCTTGAGCGAGTCGACGGAAGTATTCACGAACACGAGAGTGTGGTTGTTCCACCGCTTCTGAAGCTTGCACAGGCAGTTCTTCAAAAACGCTTCTCCATTCGTCACTTACCGAATCGGGGTCACTAAGATACAGTTCATAGAGTTCTTCTACGTACGTTGCATTGGCGCCAGCCAAGTGTGAAGACTCGAGCCATGCCTTCATCACGCCGTTGTGCATATTTTCCCTTAACCAGTAGTTTTCACGTTTGCTGCGGTCTATGCCGAGCTATTAAAAGGCCGCCCCAAAACTTCTAGGGCGGCAATTTTTATATAACTTAAACCGAACGATTCACTAGCATGGTCTTAATGTGACCAATCGCTTTCGTCGGATTTAATCCCTTAGGACAAACACTTACACAATTCATGATGCCATGGCAACGAAAAACGCTAAATGCATCATCAAGATCGGACAGACGTTCGTCTGTCGCCGTATCTCGGCTATCTATTAGCCAACGGTATGCTGCAAGTAGGCCAGCTGGTCCGATGAACTTATCTGGATTCCACCAGAATGATGGGCATGAAGTCGTACAACATGCACACATAATACATTCATACAAACCATCTAAATGAGCACGCTCATCAGGGCTTTGTAGGTTTTCACGAGCCGGTGGCACATTGCCATCAGACACTAAGAACGGCTTAACTTTTTCGTAGTTATCGTAGAACTGAGTCATGTCTACGATTAAGTCACGCACAACAGGCAAACCTGGAAGTGGGCGAATTACGATCTTATCTTGGCCAGAAAGTGCAGACAGTGGCGTGATACACGCCAATCCATTTTTACCATTCATGTTCAAACCATCAGAACCACATACACCTTCACGGCATGAGCGACGGAATGAAATCGTTGGATCTTGCTCTTTCAAAAGAATAAGCGCGTCCAAAAGCATCATGTCAGAACCTTCTTCCACCTCTAGGGTGTACTCTTTCATGTAAGGTTTCTGGTCCACATCTGGGTTGTAACGGTATAAAGAGAAATTCAGTTTCATGGTCATATCTCCTTAGTACGTACGTGCTTTCGGCGGGAATGCTTCACGATGGATAGGTTCCATGTTCACGCCACGCTTAGTCATACTTTCTGATTCAGGGTTGTACAGAGAATGGCATAGCCATTGCTCATCATCACGATCTGGGAAGTCGAAACGAGCATGCGCTCCACGACTCTCTGTACGGAAGTTTGCTGCAACCGCGGTTGCGAATGCCGTTTCCATCAAGTTTTCAAGCTCTAAACACTCAATACGTTGCGTGTTGAACTCAGTCGACTTGTCTGAAAGGTGTGCATTTTTAAGACGCTCACGAATCACTTTCAGCTCTTCTAAGCCGTCAGCCATCGCTTTACCTTCACGGAATACAGAGAAGTTGTTCTGCATACATTGCTGAAGGTCTTTACGAATTACCGCAGGATCTTCACCGTCAGTACTGTTTTCCCAACGATTGTAGCGCTCTAGTGAACGTTCAATGTCAGCTTCAGTTGCAGGTTTTGCTTCAGCTTGTTTGTTCAAAGTCTCACCAAGGTGAAGACCTGTCGCACGACCGAACACAACCAAATCAAGTAGCGAGTTGCCACCTAGACGGTTTGCACCGTGTACTGATACTGAAGCGATTTCGCCACAAGCGAATAGACCTTGAATTTCAACGTCTGTACCGTCTTCAGTTTGTTTAATTGCTTGACCAGAAACCTGTGTAGGAACACCACCCATCATGTAGTGACACGTTGGGATTACAGGAATTGGTTCTTTAACAGGATCAACGTGAGCGAACGTACGAGAAAGCTCACATACACCCGGTAGACGAGATTCAAGCGTCTCTTTACCTAGGTGATCGAGTTTCAACTTGATGTGTGGACCCCATGGACCATCACAACCACGACCTTCACGAATCTCAACCATCATCGAACGAGCTACAACATCACGACCAGCTAAATCTTTAGCATTCGGAGCATAACGTTCCATGAAGCGCTCGCCGTCTTTATTGAGAAGGTAACCACCTTCACCACGACAACCTTCTGTTACCAAAACACCTGCGCCAGCGATACCCGTTGGGTGGAACTGCCACATTTCGATGTCTTGCATTGGAACGCCTGCACGAATCGCCATGCCAACACCGTCACCAGTGTTAATGTGAGCATTGGTTGTTGATGCGTAAATACGACCAGCACCACCAGTAGCAAGGATTGTTGCCTTCGCTTTGAAGTAGCAAACCTCACCCGTCTCCATACAAAGCGCGGTAGTACCTAAGATTGCACCATCTTCGTTTTTAACAAGATCCAGTGCATACCACTCAGAGAAAACCGTCGTTTTGTGTTTAATGTTTTGTTGGTAAAGCGTGTGTAGCAGTGCGTGACCAGTACGGTCAGCTGCCGCTGCGGTACGAGCCGCTTGCTCACCACCAAAATTCTTAGATTGGCCACCAAACGGACGTTGGTAAATGCTGCCGTTATCAAAACGAGAAAATGGAAGACCCATTTTTTCTAATTCGATAACCGACTCAGGGCCATTTTTACACATGTATTCGATAGCATCTTGGTCGCCGATGTAATCGGAACCTTTTACCGTATCGTACATGTGTTGTTCCCAGTGATCTTCATGCGCATTACCAAGAGCAACGGTGATACCGCCTTGCGCAGATACAGTATGAGAACGAGTTGGGAAAACTTTAGAAAGCAACGCACAAGATAGGCCTTGCTCAGAAATTTGTAGCGCGGCGCGCATACCAGCACCACCAGCGCCAATTACTACAGCATCAAACTCACGAACAGGAATAGTCACTTACGCACCCCACAAAATAAACAGACCAGAGAAGAAATATCCTAGAAGAACCGCAACAACACCGACTTGAAGACCAACGCGCAATTTTGCACATTTGATGTAGTCAGTTAGTACTTGCCACAAGCCGATCCACGCGTGAACCAAAATTGAAGTAAGCGCTAACATGGTGAAGACTTTAGTGAAAGTACCACCAAAGAATTGCGTCCAAGATGCGTAAGAAATATCACCTGAGAAAGCACAGAAGCTCACTAGGTAGATAGTGTAAAGCGTCATAATGATGGCTGTTGCACGAATCAATAGATAATCATGCACACCATTACGACCAAAAGTAGAAACGTTGTTTACCATACTAAGATCCCCGCTAGTAGAGACAATACCGCTGTTGCTGCGAATGCACCCTTCGCGCTCTTAGCGCCAGATTCCAGCTCTTCAAAGTGACCAAGGTCCATAAGAAGGTGACGAATACCACCAGCAATGTGGTAAGCCAAAGCGGTTAAAATGCCCCACAGAATAAACTTCACGAAGAAACCGTCGACAATGTCGCTAGCTTCCATAAAGCCTACAGGGGAAGAGAGGGAAATGGATAGTAACCAAAGCAGAATTCCGATCGCAACAAAAGTAATCACCCCAGACACACGGTGTAGGATGGAAGCTATTGCTGTGATAGGAAAGTGGATGGTCTGTAAATCTAAATTAACAGGTCTTGTCTTTCTTTCTTTCACGGGCTCGCTCACTCAGCTCCATTGAGCATGATGGTCATTAAATAACCTTATGTATTGTTATGGACAAAATTTGATTGCAAACCCTCAAAATTTAACATTAACTTAACAAATAACATAAGTTGAGCCTTAGATAATTGTAAAATAATTGTTAACAACCAGGTTTCCGAAGACACCTCACATTTCTTCTTAGCCTTGCATTTATAAGGTTTTAACCAAACTTTTCAGCGCCACTATACGGCTGGCAACATTCTAATACAATTGATGCAACAAATAATGCTACACAGCACAGACTTTTAACGAATTTAATGTAAAAAACACTAACAAGTGCACACAAAGCTGCAGAAAAATTGACTTTCTGACGTAAGACCAGTAAAAAAATGGCACATAAACATCCTGGACGGATTAATAATAACAAAGGAGATTGTTATGGCGGATAAGAAAGCTACCCTTCATATTGAAGGTCAAGCGCCGATCGAATTGCCGATTACAGAAGGTGTACTTGGTACTCCAGTCATCGACGTTCGTACACTGGGTTCTAATGGTTTTTTCACTTTTGATCCTGGTTTTCTTGCCACTGCATCTTGTGAATCGCAAATCACTTATATTGACGGTGGAAAAGGTATCCTTCTACACCGTGGTTATCCAATTGATCAACTGGCCAATAACGCTGATTACTTAGAAGTTTGTTACATTCTTTTATACGGCGAAGCTCCTTCTCGAGCTCAATACGAAGAGTTCAAGACGACTGTCACGCGTCACACCATGGTTCATGAGCAAATTGCTAGTTTCTTCCACGGCTTCCGCCGTGATGCTCACCCAATGGCTGTTATGTGTGGTGTGGTAGGTGCGCTTGCTGCGTTCTATCATGATTCATTAGATGTTAATAACGACACACACCGTGAAATTGCGGCATACCGCCTAATTTCAAAAATGCCAACACTGGCTGCAATGTGTTACAAATATTCTATCGGTCAACCGTTTATCTACCCACGCAATGACCTAGGCTACGCAGAAAACTTCCTGCACATGATGTATGCGAATCCATGTGAAGAATATGAAGTGAACCCTGTTGTTGCTCGCGCAATGGACAAAATCTTTACGTTACACGCAGATCACGAACAAAATGCTTCAACGTCAACAGTTCGTTTAGCTGGCTCTTCGGGCGCAAACCCATTTGCTTGTATTGCTGCTGGTATCGCTTCTTTGTGGGGTCCGGCTCACGGCGGTGCTAACGAAGCTTGTCTAATGATGCTTGAAGAGATCGGTAGCGTAGACAACATTGAAGAGTACGTAGCAAAAGCAAAAGACAAAGATGATCCATTCCGTTTAATGGGCTTCGGCCACCGTGTTTACAAGAACTACGATCCACGTGCAACGGTAATGCGCGAAGCGTGCCACGAAGTACTTAAAGAGCTGAACATTCAAGATCCACTACTTGACGTTGCAATGGAACTTGAGCGCATCGCTCTTTCTGATGAGTACTTTGTATCGAAGAAACTATACCCGAACGTAGATTTCTACTCAGGTATCATTCTGAAAGCGATCGGTATTCCGGTATCAATGTTCACAGTAATCTTCGCGATGTCTCGTACTATCGGTTGGATTGCACACTGGAACGAAATGCACAGCGATCCGACGAACCGCATCGGTCGTCCTCGTCAGTTGTACACTGGTGAAGAACAGCGTGATTTCCAAGCTCTACACGAGCGCGAATAGTAAAGTTTCGACTTTTCTAATCGATTAAAATCAAAAAGGGTTGATGTATTAACATCAACCCTTTTCTTTTATATGCTCTCAACTCCGTCATCCTCAAGAGTGAGGGACGAGCGAGTTGGGGATCTCACTAATTGTATCGACAAGCTTTTAGACATTCCCTACTCCTTCCTTCGTCAGTCTAGGGAATGACGAATTACTTGAGATCTCTCGAAATAAAATCCATTAGAGTTCTAACTAGCCAGTCTCATCGACGGGTACAAATTTATAGTGACTCGTATCCTACATCCCATATTTTCTTTTTATACCGGGTTGTCGATATCGATAAACTCAACATCTAAGCCATGTTCTTTCGCTAACCACTCACCTAATGCCTTCACACCATAACGTTCTGTTGCGTGGTGTCCTGCTGCAAAGTAATGAATATCTTGCTCACGCGCTGAGTACGTAGTGCGCTCTGAAATCTCTCCAGAGATAAACGCATCAATACCTTGAGACGCCGCTAACTCAATGTAGTCTTGACCACCACCAGTACACCAACCGACAGTCGTAATCATTTTGTCTTGGTTCTCTGGAGCAATGTGTAATGGCTTGCGGTTCAAAGCTTGGCCAATCTTTTCTGCGAACTCTGAACCGGTCATTGGCGCACTCAACTTGCCAAACATCGCAACAGATTGTGGGTGCCCTTCTAAACCGCCTTCGACTTCGATATCAAGCAACTCAGCAAGCTTGGCGTTGTTGCCTAACTCAGGGTGAATATCAAGAGGCAAGTGGTAACCCAAAAGGTTGATGTCGTTTTTAATCAGGGTACGAATGCGCTTGCCCTTCATGCCACGAATCGCTTCTGACTCGCCTTTCCAGAAAAAGCCATGATGCACTAATAACGCGTCTGCGTTCAGTTCTACCGCTTTATCAATCAAGGCTTGAGAAGCTGTCACACCAGTAACGATATGCTTTACTTCTGGCGCACCTTCAACCTGCAAACCATTCGGGCAGTAATCTTTAATCTGCTGTGGCTGCAGTTTTTCGTTAAGAAGCTTTTCTAATTGTAAGTTATTCATTTTTATTTCCAGCTTACCTTTATAATAACGTCGTTATATCAATTTACGGGTAGAATGTCGAAAGCCCCAGGGTTATGTTTATAAAGAGCTAGTTTATGAGGAACAGATGACAGCACTGCAACGTTTTTACCAATGGGTTATCGACTCGCCACCGTTACTGGAAATCAAACCACCGATTTCGGATCTCAGTGCATTCTCTAGCCGCCATGCCATCGACTCATCACATACTTATGATGGAAACCCTAGATTAGGTTTCCTCTACCAGCACCTATGTGAACAAGTCATCGATGCTTCGGATAATTACTTAATCAAGCATGATGAGATTCAGATCAATGTGGAAGGTAGAACTCTCGGTGCAATCGACTTTATTCTTGAAGAAGAGAGCAGCCAAAAGCTGCAACATTGGGAAGTGGCGATTAAGTTTTATCTGCTCCATGAACAGACATGGTTTGGGCCTAACTCTCATGATCAATTGGATAAGAAGCTCGATAGGATGCTAAGCCACCAGCTTGGTATGTCATCTTCAGCCGCCTTTATTGAACAGTATCCAGAGATCGATGTCGACTCAAAACATCTCCTCATGCAGGGGCGTCTATATACCAACCCCTTCTTAGATCAAAAAGTACCTACTGAATGTTTGGGCTACGAAATTAATTCAAGCCAAGTAAACGGTTTTTGGTGCTATCAAAACCAAGCTCATTTAATTACTGAAGTGCTCTACCCTCTCACCAAAGAGCAATGGGCAGCGGGCACTGATGATTTCACCTGCGAGCCTATCACCGAGTTTGGTGATCGCTTCGTTCATGGGCAAACCAAATCAGGGCAGTTTTGGTTTGTGATGCCGCAAAGTTGGCCACACGGATAATCTATTCAGTTATTCAACCACTTAGTCCTAGCCGCTTTATCCACAAACTGATAAAAAAGGGCTGATGCTTTCACATCAACCCTTTCACTATTTACCTTATGACTCTACTAATCTGTATTCGATTATAGGCCAGCAGCTGCAAATACTTGATTAACAATCTCTTGAGCTTCTGCTTCGATTGCTTTTAGGTGCTCTTCACCTTTAAAGCTTTCACAGTAGATCTTGTAGATGTCTTCAGTACCTGATGGGCGAGCGGCAAACCAACCGTTCTCAGTTGTCACTTTTAGGCCGCCAATCGCAGCGCCATTACCTGGAGCATGCGTTAGGCGTGCAGTAATTGCATCACCAGCAAGCGTCTCAGCTGAGACCATCTCTGGAGATAGCTTCTTAAGCACGTCTTTTTGTGCACCGTTAGCTACTGCTTGAATACGGTTGTACTTAGATTCGCCGTGTTTAGCGGCAAGTTCTTCGTAGTATTCTTGTGGGTTCTTACCCGTTACTGCTGTGATCTCGGCCGCAAGTAGGCAAAGAATCAGGCCATCTTTATCTGTTGACCAAGGCGTACCGTCTTTACGTAAGAAAGATGCACCCGCACTCTCTTCACCACCGAAACCAAACTGACCGTTATAAAGGCCATCAACGAACCATTTGAAACCAACTGGCACTTCGCAAAGCTCGCGACCTAAGTCAGCAACAACGCGGTCAATCAATGCACTTGATACCAGAGTTTTACCAACAGCAACGTCTTTACCCCAACCTTCACGGTTGCGGTACAGGTAATCAATACACACTGCTAGGAAGTGGTTTGGATTCATTAAGCCTTTTGGCGTAACAATACCGTGGCGATCGTAATCAGGGTCGTTACCAAACGCTAATTGATAGTCGTCTTTAAGAGCCAGTAAACCTGCCATCGCGTATGGAGAAGAGCAGTCCATACGAACCACACCATCTTTGTCTAGAGACATAAATTGGAACGAAGGATCAACCGCTTCACTGACCAGAGTAAGGTCTAGGTTGTACGCTTTGCCAATTTGACGCCAGTAATCAATACCGCTACCACCCAGTGGATCAACACCAATCTTGATGTTTGCTTTCTGGATTGCTTCCATATCAACCACGTTAACCAAGTCAGCAACGTAAGGAGCAACTAAATCAACTTCTTTCACTAGCTCAGACTGTTTAGCCTGTGCGATAGGAGTGCGCTTAACGCCTTGCATTTGCTCAGCAATGATCACATTCGCACGATCTTCAATCGCTTGAGTCAGTTCAGCTTCAGCAGGGCCACCGTGTGTCGGGTTGTATTTAATGCCCCCGTCTTGAGGTGGGTTATGTGAAGGCGTGATAACAATGCCGTCAGCTTTTTTATCATTCACTAGATTGTGCGTAAGAATCGCGTGCGAGATACCTGGAGTTGGAGTAAAGCCATTGTTTTCTTGAACGATAACTTCAACGCCGTTTGCAACTAGCACTTCAATAACCGTAGAAAAAGCAGGCTCAGATAGAGCGTGAGTATCTTTGCCTAAGAAAAGTGGGCCTGTTGTACCTTGATCGGCACGAACCTCAGCAACCGCTTGTGCGATCGCTAGAATGTGGTTTTCATTAAATGTTGATTTGTCTGCTGTACCGCGGTGACCTGAAGTACCGAACAGTACTTTATGATCTGGGTTAGTAGCATCCGGTTGCTGTAAGAAATAGTTTGCAACTAAAGCCGGGATATTATGAAGATCTTCCTGCAGAGCTTTCTGCCCGGCACGAGGGTGCATAGCCATTATCGACATCCTTATATAAAATTTAAAAAACAAAAAAACCTCATAATATCTTCTTAGCCATGGATATTATGAGGTTTAAATCAGATTTCGTTAAATTGAACCTGTTACTTTTTCTATCAATTCTGCTTGGAAACTCATGCGGCTCATAAGCTGTTCAACCATCTGTCTTTTTCGGCTTGTATTGTTATTCGTAATAACCCAAAAAGGACTTTGTGGAATAGCTTTAGGCTTAGTTGTGTTGCCGTTTGCTAACAACGTCGCTTCGTTGTCTGCAAAGTAAACACGCTTACGGCCTTTTACTTGAGTTGCTTCTGAAAAGCTTAAAGGGTCGATTTTATGCAGTGTTGATAACACAAGCATGAAACGATCAATGGCTTTCTTTAGTGATGCAAACTCATCTGATATTAGTAGTGAGCGCATTTCTTTAACGCCATCGAACTTCTCTGGAGTAAAGCCTACCTCTTTGCTAACAACGATACCTTTTGGCTCAACGATCTCTTCGATCGGAACCGTGCCTTGGTTATCAACCAGTAACAAGCGGCGCAGAATATCTGAAGCGCTTTCGCCAATACGTTCTGTCTGACCCGCAATAAAACGGTATAGGTCCTCATCAACCTCAATTGTTTTCATTCGCTTTTCACAATCTCAATGTTTAAACTCTGAGGGATTATAGCGAGATCCGCGCGGATACTCTACGTCAAACCCACCATGAATAAGATAAAAATGTCAGTACAGCTCAACTATAAAATTGAAGGTGAGGGTCACACCATTGTTTTGATCCATGGATTATTCGGAAATTTGGACAACCTTGGCTTGCTCGCTAGGGATCTAAAAGCCGATCATCAGGTACTTAGCATCGATCTACGTAACCACGGTCAATCTTTCCATAATGACACTCATAATTATCAAGCTATGGCACAAGATGTGGCTCAACTGCTGAATGTTCTAGAGCTAGAAGATGTCACTGTGATTGGTCACTCGATGGGTGGCAAGGTAGCGATGGCACTGACACAGCACCTGACGCTGCGTAAATTGATTGTCTTAGATATGGCACCAGTCGCGTACACCCAAAGTCGTCACGACAACGTATTCGCAGGCCTACAAGCTGTGATAGAAGAAAAACCGACATCACGCTCAGAGGCGCTTAAGGTCCTCGCAAAACATATCGAAATTGATGGGGTTCGCCAGTTCTTAACGAAATCTTTGTTCAAATCAGAACAAGGCATCATGGAATGGCGTTTCAATGTTGCCTCGCTATTAAACAACTACCCACAGATTATTGGTTGGGAACCGATTGACAAAACCTCGGTCAAAACCTTGCTAATCAAGGGTGGTGACTCAGATTACCTGACGGCTGAACATCAAACCGCCGTTCAACAGCAGTTTTCCAACGCAAAGGCACATGTTATCGCCAATACTGGACATTGGCTACACGCGGAAAAGCCCGCTGAAGTGCTCCGTGCAATAAGGAAATTCATCAATTAGATAGGTTGATTAGTCGATATAAATGAGAGCTGTGTAATCACAGCAGATTAACTTTATCTCACAACAGTGATATAGTGCGCCCAAGCAAATTTGGTATATAAGGTTCCCATGCTTTACGACTACATGAACATCATTGAATCTGTTGGTTTAGATCTTCTGTTTGCCGCGATTTTCTTTCTAATCGGAATGGCAATTAAAGACGTTCTAAAGCAGGGAAATGTTCCTGCATTTGGTCGTCGTATCGTATGGTTAGTACTTTTCCTTGGCTGCGCAGGCTTTATCGCAAAAGGGATAATCCAACTAAGCTGGGAAGGAACTGGAATCTAACGATTTCCTCCGAACTTTATTACACCGACAACAGACAAAATGAAAGGTAATGATTCTATGGCAAGTGTAGGTCTCTTCTTTGGTAGCGATACAGGTAACACTGAAGCTGTTGCTAAGATGATTCAAAAGCAATTGGGCAAGCAGCTCGTTCAAGTTCAAGACATTGCAAAAAGCAGCAAAGAAGATATCGATAACTTCGATCTGCTGCTGCTTGGTATCCCTACGTGGTACTACGGCGAAGCACAATGTGATTGGGATGACTTTTTCCCTGAGCTAGAAGCTATTGATTTCTCAACTAAGCTTGTTGCTATTTTTGGTTGTGGCGACCAAGAAGATTACGCAGAATACTTCTGCGATGCTATGGGTACTATCCGTGATATCGTTGAAGCAAAAGGCGGTACTATCCTAGGTCACACGTCAACTGAAGGCTACGAATTCGAAGCATCGAAAGGTTTAGTTGAAGGCGATGACAGCCAGTTCGTTGGTCTATGTATCGATGAAGACCGTCAACCTGAGCTGACTGATGAGCGTGTATCTAACTGGGTTAAACAAGTCCACGAAGAGATGTGCCTGGCAGAGCTTGAAGACTAATTCATTAGCGGTCATTAATTGTTACAATTAATGACCGTTATGTAGATATGAAAAAACCTCCTTATAGGAGGTTTTTTTCTATCCAATATTTATCAATCAACACTCAGCTTCTAATGCTTCGTCATCCTCTCTAAATTGTGGCTTCTTTCTCACATAGAGAGTTCGCTGAATTTCCGAAACCACACTTCCCTGCTTATCTTTAACGTGGATGATAAATTCGGGGAAACACTTCTCACCAAGTTGTGTCTGACGATAGATATCCTCAAGTTGTCCTTGGCTTATCTCAAAGTCTGCATACAAGTCGGATTGACCAGGCTTGATAAAGTTAATACTCGCCTCTTTATCCCAAACATAATATCGCTCACCTAAAATCCCCATTAACATTAACGAGTAAACGGGATCGGTAAGAGAAAAGATACTGCCTCCATATTGAGTCCGATTAGCGTTCTTATTCCACCACCGCAACTTGAGCACAGTCTTAACAACCCTAAAGTCAGCGCTAATGTGGGCTATTCTAATTCCCGAGCCCCAAAAGGGAGGCCAAATATTGAGTGCAAATTTTACAATATTAGGTTTATATATTTTTGCGAGTTGCTTATTCATAACAACAATCCATGTTCATATCAAAAAACACCGTCACCTGACTGGTCGTACCTCCACTATAAGTGAGATACTTCCAATTTACAAAACAGATTGTGATGTCAGTGAGTAACCCTTTGAAGTTCGTGGTTTATTGTTATGCCTGACTAAACTATAATGGTATTAATATTGAATTCTGTTAATTGCTGCAGATCATCAACAGGAAAGTATATGTCAGACAATAATCAAGCGCTAAAAGATGCTGGTCTTAAAGTGACCCTCCCACGGCTCAAAATTTTAGAAGTATTACAACAACCAGACTGCCAACATATTAGTGCTGAAGATTTATATAAAAAGCTGATCGACTTAGGTGAAGAGATTGGTCTTGCGACCGTTTATCGCGTACTAAACCAATTCGATGATGCAGGCATTGTAACTCGTCACCACTTTGAAGGTGGTAAGTCTGTATTCGAACTTTCAACACAGCATCACCACGATCACCTAGTATGTTTAGACTGCGGTGAAGTTATCGAGTTCTCTGATGATCTTATCGAAGAAAGACAAAAAGAAATCGCTCAACGCTACAATGTACAGCTAACTAACCACAGTTTGTATCTGTATGGTAAAAGCATCACTGGGGATTGCAAAGGCAACCCAGACGCACATAAAGCGAAGAAGTAACACAGAACGCTGGCTTAGGCCGGCGTTTTTATTTGGGCTGATATTGTATTAAGAATCACAGTAGCTTGGCCCACAATTTGGTTATTTCTCAGATACAAAAAAACCGGCTCTAAGCCGGTTTTTTATTAAGCGTCTCTTGAGAAACTAAGCTCCGAGAAACAGAGCTTGGAAAAATAGAGTAGAGAAAAACAAAGCCATTAAGCCTCAGTTTTACCCCAAGTGTCACGTAGACCAACCGTGCGGTTGAATACTAGCGCGTCTGCTTTAGAGTCTTTCGAATCTACACAGAAATAACCTGTACGTTCAAACTGATACGCTTGCTCTGCCACACCTTCTGCTAGGCTAGGTTCAACAAAACCGTTTAGCGTAACAAGTGATTCAGGGTTTAGCGTTGCAGCGAAATCATCTGCAGCAGCAGGGTTTGGCACTGTGAATAGACGATCGTACAAACGAATCTCAGCAGGCAACGCTTTATCAGCAGATACCCAGTGAATAACGCCTTTCACTTTACGCCCATCTGCAGGGTTCTTACCCAATGTTTCATTGTCGTAAGAACAGAAGATAGTCGTAATGTTGCCTTCTGCATCTTTTTCGATACGTTCAGCTTTGATCACGTAAGCACCACGTAGACGAACTTCTTTACCTAGAACCAAACGCTTGTACTTTTTGTTTGCTTCTTCACGGAAGTCATCACGCTCAATCCAAACTTCTCGTGTAAATGGTACTTCACGAGTACCCATTTCTGGCTTGTTCGGGTGGTTTGCTACCGTTAATGTTTCTACTGTATCAGCGTCGTAGTTTTCAATCACGACCTTGATCGGATCAAGAACAGCCATTGCACGAGGTGCATTTTCGTTCAGGTCATCACGGATACAAGATTCAAGTGAACCGAACTCAATCATGTTCTCTTGCTTAGTCACACCAATACGTTTACAGAATTCACGAATCGAGCTTGAAGTGAAGCCACGACGACGCAAACCAGAAATAGTTGGCATACGTGGATCGTCCCAACCTTCAACTAGGTTTTCAACCACAAGTTGGTTCAGCTTACGCTTCGACATTACCGTGTATTCAAGATTCAGACGACTAAACTCGTACTGACGAGGTTGGCAATCAATCGTGATGTTGTCTAAAACCCAGTCATACAAACGACGGTTATCTTGGAATTCAAGCGTACAGATAGAGTGCGTAATGCCCTCTAGCGCATCAGAGATACAGTGAGTAAAGTCGTACATTGGGTAAATGCACCACTTATCAGCAGTTTGATGGTGGTGAGCAAAACGAACACGGTAGATAACAGGATCGCGCATAACCATGAATGAAGAGCTCATGTCGATCTTAGCACGTAGACACACTTTACCTTCTTCAAAGCCACCGTCACGCATTTTTTCGAACAACGCTAAGTTCTCTTCAGGGCTGCGATCACGGTATGGGCTCGCTTTACCTGGCTCTTTTAGCGTGCCACGGTACTCACGGATTTGATCAGGACTTAGCTCGTCAACGTACGCTAAGCCTTTATTAATTAATTCCACAGCATAAGCGTAAAGCGTATCGAAGTAGTTTGATGAGTAACAAATATCACCAGACCATTCAAAGCCTAACCAGCTTACATCATTCTTAATTGACTCAACGTATTCAACGTCTTCTTTTTCAGGGTTTGTATCATCGAAACGAAGATTACATTGTCCCTGGTAGTCCTGAGCAATACCAAAGTTCAAGCAAATAGATTTAGCGTGACCAATGTGCAGGTAGCCATTTGGCTCCGGCGGGAAACGAGTATGCACGCTACTGTGTGTACCATCCGCTAAATCTTTATCGATAATTTGGCGAATGAAATTCGATGGACGAGCCTCAGCTTCACTCATCTATAGCACCTCTATGTATTTAGTATTGTCAGAGAAAGTTATCTTTTGTACCAATGAAAATGGTCGCTTACAGCGCCTGTCAAAGATAGAAAGATCATTGTTGCTAATCATCCACAATTCTTCGCCTTTGCACAATAAGAACCGTCCGTTAATTGCGATTATTTCTGCTATTCGATGAAGAATAGAACGAACCGGGTTCATTGACCTTAAACAGTAGGCACAAAAAAGCCTCCCGTTTGGGAGGCTTTCAATTTGAAACTTACTTAAGAGTAACTTTACTTCTTAATTAAGTACTTCCGTCACTATGGAAGTTTTACATCAGATAGGTCTTCACCTGCACCGATAGCTTTCATTTCGCCAGCTACGATTTCAGCTAGTGGGCCTAGGATAACCTGTAGGTTGTTTTCACCTAGTTTAACCACACCTTTAGCGCCAAGCTTCTTAAGAACAGCTTCATCTGCGATAGAGCGGTCTTTAAGAGTTAGACGTAGACGAGTGATACAAGCGTCAATTGAAGTTAGGTTGTCGTGACCACCTAGTGCTTTCAGGTATTGACGTGCAACTTCACCTTTTGGTGCGTCGCCAGCAGGAGCGGCTACAGCTTCGTCATCATCTTCACGACCTGGCGATTTCAAGTTGAAAGCGCGGATTGCGAAAGAGAAAGTGAAGAAGTATAGAGCACCGAAACCAAGACCGATTAGTAGTAGTACGAATGGTTTAGTTGCTAGACCCCAGTTCAATACGAAGTCGATAAGACCAGCAGAGAAACCGAAACCGTGTAGAGTACCAAACATGTTTGCAACTACTAGAGACAGACCTGTAAATACAGCGTGCATTGCGTATAGAGCAGGAGCTAGGAATACGAACATGAATTCTAGCGGCTCTGTGATACCTGTTAGGAATGAACAGAATGCAACTGAGAACAGTGCACCACCAACTTGGCTGCGTTTTTCAGCAGGAGCAGCTAGGTACATTGCAAGTGCAGCACCTGGTAGACCGAACATCATTACAGGGAAGAAACCGTTCATGAATACGCCAGCGCCTTTATCGCCACCGAAGAAACGGTGTAGGTCGCCAGATTTAACAGTTTCAGTCACTTCTTTAACTACAGTAGTGATTTCTGGAGTTACAGAGTTAGCGAATGTGAATGTGTGCTCTTGGCCAACAACTAGAGTTTTAGCTAGTGATGGGTCAACACAAAGTTGAGTGATGTTAGCAAATACGCCTTGACCAGCAACGATGATTTCTTGACATGTACCCATACCGAACCAGAAGTATGAGTTCAATACGTGGTGTAGACCTACAGGGATAAGTGCACGGTTAAGAGTACCGTAAACGAATTGACCAATAGCGCCAGATGTTGATACTGCGTGAGCCAGTGCGTCTAGACCAGATTGAACACCAGGCCAAACCACACCAGACACAGCACCTGCAACAAGTGCAAATAGACCAGCCATGATAGGTACTAAACGTTTACCCGCAAAGAAAGCCAGCCACTCAGGAAGACGTGTTGCATGGAAAGCGTTGTAAGAGTGACCTGCGATGATACCAGCGAAGATACCGCCGAAGAATGACATGTTTACGTCAGCGTTAATTGTTGTTGCTGTCGCTGTTAGTACGAAGTAAGCAACTGCACCAGCAAGACCTGCTGCGCCGTTACCGTCTTTAGAAAGACCAATCGCGATACCTAGACCAAATAGCAATGGTAGGTTACCGAAGATAGCTCCACCAGCTTCTGCCATGAATGGAATATCAAGTAGATCGCCTTGACCTAAACGTAGTAGAAGCGCCGCAATCGGAAGTGTTGCGATAGGTAGCATTAATGCCTTACCTAGCTTCTGTGCATATCCTAGAATATTCACCAGTTGTTTCCCCCTATAGGATTTTTTAGAATTCATTTGAGAAACTTATTTTAGTCGCTCAATTTAGTCCTATTCAGTGTATTCAATTAATTTTGCCCCGCAAATTAAAACCTTACCATTTGTGATCCTAATCACCAGTTTTTACCAAATCCAGAGGTTTTTGCTAGCGAGATCATAAAACTTATTTTATCATTCAAAAAAATGAGTGTTTATAGATAAAATTCAAATCTAATCATTAGGCAAAAACATGATATTCCTAACTTTAGATTACCCTATGAATAATCATTACCAATGAACCTAAATGTATAATACAGATCAATTGTTCATATGTTTTTCAACAACTTAAATAGCTTCCCATTTTGAAGCCGTTCGCCCATAAAAGATAAATCGTTACGTAAATGATGCTCGCAAACTAAGTCCACATTTAGGTAACGAACAAATTTAAAAGATCTCACGAAATAAGGATTAGCTGACTATGTACGCGCTAAGTAACTGTAAAATTTACACTGGTAGTGATGTTCTAACCGATCATGCCGTCGTAATAGAAAATGAACTGATCAAAAAAGTCTGTCCTATCTCTGAATTGCCAGAAGGAATCGAGGTTCGCGATCTAAACGGAGCAAACCTAAGCCCAGGTTTCATTGACTTACAGCTGAATGGTTGTGGCGGTGTAATGCTTAACGATGAGATCACGGCAGAAACAATGCAGATCATGCACGAAGCAAACCTTAAATCAGGCTGTACTAGCTTCTTGCCTACGCTCATCACCTCTTCAGACGAAGATATGCGTGCAGTTATTACTGCAGCTCGTGAATATCACAACCAGTACCAAAACCAATCACTAGGTCTGCACCTTGAAGGTCCATACCTAAACGTTGCAAAAAAAGGCATTCATAGCGTCGATCACATTCGTAAATCAGACAGCGAAATGATTGAACTGATTTGTGAGAACAGCGACCTAGTTGCAAAAGTAACATTGGCACCAGAGCTTAATGATCCCGAACATATCGAGCGCCTACACAAAGCTGGCGTTGTCGTTTCAATCGGCCATACAAACGCGACTTACGCAGAAGCTCGACAAAGTTTCGAATCTGGTATCACTTTCGCTACTCACCTATTCAATGCGATGACCCCTATGGTCGGTCGTGAACCTGGCGTTGTTGGCGCGATTTACGACACGCCAGAAGTTTATGCTGGTATCATCGCCGACGGCTTCCACGTTGATTACGCAAACATCAGAATTGCGCACAAAATCAAGGGAGAAAAGCTAGTATTAGTGACGGATGCCACAGCTCCTGCAGGTGCTGACATGGAATACTTTATTTTTGTCGGTAAGAAAGTATATTACCGAGATGGTAAGTGTGTTGATGAAAACGGCACACTGGGCGGCTCAGCTCTGACTATGATTGAAGCAGTTCAGAATACAGTTGAGCACGCTGGTATCGCTTTAGACGAAGCTCTTCGCATGGCTACGCTATACCCAGCTACGGCTATCGGTGTAGAAAGCAAGCTAGGTCGAATCAAAAAAGGCATGGTTGCAAACCTAGCTGTATTTGACCGAGACTTTAACGTTAAAGCGACTGTTGTTAATGGACAATACGAGCACAATTAAGTATGAATGGCGGACAAATAGGTAACGTAGACTTAGTTAAACAACTAAACAGTGCGGCGGTATACCGACTAATAGACCAGCAAGGGCCTATCAGTCGTATACAAGTGGCTGATGTAAGCCAACTCGCACCGGCAAGTGTTACAAAAATTACCCGCCAACTTTTGGAGCGCGGCCTCATTAAAGAGGTTGCGCAACAAGCGTCTACTGGCGGTAGACGCGCGATCTCCCTAACCACAGAAGTCGACCCTTTTCATTCTGTCGCTGTACGCTTAGGTAGAGACTATATTCAAATAAGCCTTCATGACCTTGGTGGTCGTGAATTGGCTTTCCAACAACAAGACCTAGATTATTCAGACCAATCAGACCTTACACAAGGCTTGGTCAATAACCTCAAGGCTTTCATTGCTGAGCATCAGCCAAAGATCGACCAACTGATTGCCATTGGTGTCACCCTTCCAGGCTTGGTCAACCCAACGACCGGTGTTGTTGAGTACATGCCAAACACGGACATCGATAACCTCGCATTGAGCGATATTATTCGCGATACTTTCCATGTGGCTTGTTTTGTTGGTAATGACGTTAGAGGAATGGCGCTTGCTGAGCACTACTTCGGTGCAAGTAAAGACAGTCAAGATTCTATTTTGGTCAGTGTGCACCGTGGTACGGGTGCTGGTATTATCGTTAATGGACAGGTTTTCTTAGGCCATAACCGTAACGTGGGTGAAATTGGTCATATCCAAATTGATCCGCTAGGGGAACAATGCCAGTGTGGTAACTTCGGTTGTCTTGAAACCGTAGCGGCAAACCCTGCCATCGTTGATCGAGTGCAGAAGCTCATTAAGCAAGGCTATGAATCTTCTTTAACGGAACTTGAACATATTACGATTCAAGATGTTTGTGACCACGCAATCAATGGCGATGAACTCGCGAAGCAAAGCTTAGTCCGAGTAGGAAACCAGTTAGGTAAGGCTATCGCGATGACGATTAACCTGTTTAACCCTCAGAAAGTAATCATTGCTGGTGATATTACTAAGGCACAAGAGATTGTTTTCCCTGCAATTAAGCGCAATGTAGAGAATCAGTCGTTAACGACTTTCCATAGCGGCCTGCCTATTGTAGCATCACAGATCGATAAACATCCTACGATGGGAGCCTTTGCCATGATTAAGCGCGCCATGCTCAACGGTGTGTTACTGCAAAAGCTTCTTGAAGACTAAAGAAAACAATTCTGATTTTCCGCGGGCCGTGTTTGTATAAACACGGCCCGTTTTTTTAAGCTAGGGAACTACAACAACAAGTTATGGAACTTATATTAATATCCACTGCGTTTATCGCAGGATTTATTGCTTTAAAATGCCACCTCCCCCCATTAGTTGGTTTTTTGGTTGCAGGTTTCGGGCTTTATGCCCTTGGCTTTGAAACCAATGACACCATCATTACTTTGGCTGACCTTGGTGTCACCCTTCTCTTATTTACTATTGGCTTAAAGCTGGACATCAAAACCCTACTCTCTAAAGAGATCTGGGCTGGCGCAACAATCCACAATCTTTTATCCACTCTGTTTTTTGCAGCCGCTCTATTTGGTTTTAAGTTTCTAGGTATTTCATCTCTAGCAGCCATGTCAATAGAACAGATCGTTCTACTCGGTTTTGCTCTTTCATTTTCTAGTACTGTATTTGCGGTCAAGTCTCTACAAGAGAAAGGGGAAATGAATGCTACCTATGGCACACTAGCGATTGGCATTCTGGTCATGCAAGATATCTTTGCTGTCGTATTCTTGACTGCATCGACTGGCAAAATTCCAGAGTGGTATGCGATCGCACTGTTCGCTTTGCCTTTCTTTCGCCCATTGTTCTACAAAGTCCTCGATTGGGTTGGGCACGGTGAAATGTTGGTGCTATTCGGTATCTTCTTCGCATTAGTTGTTGGTGCTGGCTTGTTCCAGTTTGTAGGAGTAAAACCAGACTTAGGTGCCCTTATCCTAGGTATGCTATTAGCCGGTCACCCAAAAGCTTCAGAGCTATCGAAGTCGCTGTTTAACCTCAAAGAGCTTTTCCTCGTCTGCTTCTTCTTGAATATTGGCTTGTCAGAACAGCCAACTATTCAGGGTTTTATGCTTGCAGTCTTGTTCTTATTGTTACTGCCAGTGAAAGGCGTTCTGTACTTCTTGGTACTAAACCGATTCAAGTTCCGTGTTCGAACCTCCCTACTCACTTCTTTGTCACTATTTAACTACAGTGAATTTGGCCTCATCGTCGGTGGCCTTGCTTTTAAGATGGGCTGGATGTCTGGCGACATCTTGGTGGCAGTGGCTATAGCCGTTTCATTGTCGTTCTTAATCGCTGCACCTCTCAACAAAGCGGGTCACAAACTTTATCAACAATCAGGTCGCTGGTTAAAAGAGCACGCTGCTGAGAAGCTCCACCAACGTGACAAACGAATTGACCCAGGTCGGGCTCAAGTTCTAATTCTTGGTATGGGACGCATTGGTACTGGTGCCTACGACGAATTACGCTCACGCTACGGCAAAGTGAGTTTAGGTGTAGAAGTTCGTGAAGACGCGGCACATAACCACAGAAGCCATGGCAGAAACGTTATTTCTGGTGACGCAACTGACCCGGATTTCTGGGAACGAATCTTAGACACAGCAAACGTAAAACTGGTGATCTTGGCTATGCCTCACCACCAAGGTAATCAAACCGCCTTAGAACAATTAAAATCACGAAACTTTAAAGGTCAAATAGCGGCAATTGCCGAATATCCAGATCAGCTCGAAACACTGAAAGAGAATGGCGTCGATGCGGCATTTAACATTTACAGCGAAGCTGGTAGCGGTTTTGCCCGACATGTTTGTGAACAATTGAATCCGAACATCAATAAAATATGATATTCAACACGTTCCATTTAACCTCTCAAAATTGCGATTTTTTTGCACTTTTGAGAGGTTTTTGTTTAAAAAACCAACCGCAATTAGACGCCACTCACCAAAACCACTTTAAAATTAGATAATTTCTAACATAAACCCCTTTATATTATTTTTTTGCTCACATTCGGTTGCTTTTTTTAGCCAGAATGGCAAATTGAATACAGTTGATTTAGAAATTATTTAAAAGGAAGTTCTATGTGTTCAGTATTTGGCATTCTCGACATTAAAAGTGATGCCGCAGCACTTCGCCCTATTGCTTTAGAAATGTCTAAAAAGCTTCGTCACCGTGGCCCAGATTGGTCTGGTATCTATGCTGGTGAAAAAGCCATTCTTGCTCACGAGCGTTTGGCTATCGTCGGCTTAAACAGTGGTGCACAACCACTATACAGCCAAGATAAAAAGCACATTCTTGCAGTGAACGGCGAAATTTATAACCACAAAGAACTTCGCGCACGCTATGAAGATAAGTACCAGTTCCAGACTGATTCAGACTGTGAAGTTATCCTAGCGTTATACCAAGAAATGGGCGCGGACCTTTTAGAAGAACTTAACGGTATTTTCGCATTCGTTTTATATGACGAAGAGAAAGACGAGTACCTAGTGGGCCGTGATCACATCGGTATCATCCCACTTTACCAAGGCTACGATGAGCACGGCAACTATTACGTTGCTTCAGAGATGAAAGCACTGGTTCCAGTTTGTAAGACGATCAGTGAGTTCCCTCCTGGTAGCTTCTACTCTTCTAAAGATGCAGAACCTCAACGCTACTACATCCGCGATTGGAACGAATACGCAGCCGTTCAAGGTAACAGCACAAGCAAAGAAGAGCTAACTGAAGCGCTAGAAGCTGCTGTTAAGCGTCAACTAATGACTGACGTTCCTTACGGTGTACTTCTATCTGGTGGCCTTGATTCATCAATCACTTCTGCAGTCGCTAAACGTTTTGCAGCAATGCGTATCGAAGATGACGAGCAATCAGAAGCTTGGTGGCCACAACTACACTCATTTGCTGTTGGCCTAGAAAATGCTCCCGATCTGATTGCTGCACGTGAAGTTGCGGACAAAATCGGTACTGTACACCATGAGATGACTTACACCATTCAGGAAGGCTTAGATGCAATCCGTGATGTTATCTACCACATCGAAACTTACGATGTAACGACCATTCGTGCATCGACGCCAATGTACTTGCTTGCTCGTAAGATCAAAGCAATGGGTATCAAAATGGTACTTTCTGGTGAAGGTGCTGATGAAATCTTTGGTGGCTACCTGTACTTCCATAAAGCGCCAAACGCAAAAGAGTTCCACGAAGAGACGGTACGTAAACTTCTTGCTCTAAGCATGTTTGACTGTGCTCGTGCAAACAAATCACTTGCAGCATGGGGAGTCGAAGGTCGTGTACCATTCTTGGATAAAGAGTTCATCGATGTGGCTATGCGTTTAAACCCTGAAGACAAAATGTGCGGTAACGGTAAAATGGAGAAACACATCCTACGTGAGTGTTTTGAAGACTACTTACCAGATTCAATCGCATGGCGCCAAAAAGAACAGTTCTCTGATGGTGTTGGCTACGACTGGATTGATACATTGAAAGTAACGGCTGAAGAAAAAGTAACGGATCAACAAATGGAAGCTGCTCAGTTCCGTTTCCCTTACAACACACCAACAACCAAAGAAGGTTATGCTTACCGTGAAATCTTTGAGGAGCTATTCCCTCTAGAATCGGCGGCAGAGTGTGTACCTGGCGGCCCTTCAGTTGCCTGTTCATCAGCAAAAGCGATCGAGTGGGATGAGTCATTCAAAAACTGTGTAGACCCATCAGGCCGTGCGGTACAAGCCGTTCACAACGACGCCTATAACGCTTAAGCGTTTGAAAAATCAAATACTAAAAAAGGCGCATTATGCGCCTTTTTGTTTTAAGCCTAGTTTTTACTTTTTAATATTTCACTTATACGTGAGCTTGTAGTGCTTCGTTTTCAATACTGATCGGAACCACTTGGCTGATCATTTTTACGAGCATAATGGATCGAGCTTCGCCATCTTTCTGATGGTAAATAGCTTCAACACCCGCAAACTGGCCACTATTAATTTTGACAACTTGCCCTGTCTCAAATTCAACACAGCAATCTTCAACTTCGCTACTGCAACACTTCTCGAACTCTTTTAGCTCAAAAACCAAATCACCTTGGACTTCATACGGCCTTGCACCGAACTTAATAAAGTCGACAACACCACGAGTCGAACGAACTGTCGTAAAACTAGGGCCTTGCTCATAATCAAAGCGAACAAAGATATAAGACGGGAACAGCGGTTCTTTGACCTGCTTCTCTTTCCCTCTCACGACCTTCTTGACATCGATTTGAGGGTAAAAGCACTCTACCCCCTGATTTTCTAGGTGCTGTTGAGCGCGTTTTTGATCACCACGCTTACAGTAAAGTAAATACCAACGTTTCATTTAACTCGCCATCTTCGTTCTTTGGACATTTAACCACAGCCTAAAACAGTTTAGTCGCCGTTGATAAATGAGTCCTGATAAGCGAGAAATTACGCGCAACAGACAGACTTATCAACCAAAAAGTCATAGGTAAAAAATTTGGTCAGTCATTGTACAAGGAACATTTAGAGATCAAAAGACTCATTGCTGTAAGCATATGTATATCGCAGATAATATGAATAACATTCCCTATAAGATCATAACGATAGGCTAGGGCAATAGATCTAAACATTTTTATTGGATAGGATCTTAAAAAAGGTTACTAACCAACCAGGTCAAATATGGAAAATTAGTTTGCAGCACAAGCAGAATGGGCCACATTAAAAGTAAATTTATTTAATATCAACACTTTAGCAAAACCAAGTTATCGTGACCACAAAACATGCCTATTGCAGACTTTTACCCTACTGTGTATACATGAATGACTATAAAATCTTTTAATACCTAAAATTAGTAAAACTTATGCCAAGCAATCACAACATCTTTGGCCACCCTAGAGGCCTATTTTTATTATTTAGCACAGAGCTATGGGAACGTTTCTCCTACTACGCGATGCGTGCCATCCTTGTTTTATTTTTGACTGACACGACCCTCAACGGTGGACTTGGTTGGTCAACGAAAGACGCACTTGATCTCTACGGTATTTACACTGGCTTAGTCTACATCACGCCATTGATCGGTGGCTGGATTGCCGATAACTACTTAGGACAACGTAAATCGATCCTAGTGGGTGGTGTATTAATGGCACTCGGCCAGTTTACACTCGCTCTTCCTAACGGCGCTATTGGCTTAGACCAAGTAAATGCTCTTTATCTAGGTTTAGCACTACTTATCAGTGGTAACGGTATGTTTAAGCCAAACATCTCGACCATGGTTGGTGACCTATACCAAGAAGGCGATAACCGCCGTGACGGTGCATTCACCATTTTCTACATGGGCATCAACTTAGGTGCATTATTAGGTGGCTTGATTTCAGGCGCTGCTGTCGACTCTTTCGGCTGGAAAGCAGGTTTCTTAGCCGCTGGTATTGGTATGGTTATTAGCTTAATCATGCAAATGACAATGGCTCAATCTTGGTTAGGTAACATTGGTTCAGTGCCCGCAGCTGCGCGAGCAAAAGCACTGAACAAATCAAAAGAAAAAACGCCACTAACCAAAGAAGAGTTCGATCGATTAAAAGTTATTCTGGTTATGGGTCTATTCGTCATAGTTTTCTGGGCGGGCTTTGAACAAGCTGGCGGTCTGATGAATATCTATACTCAACAATATACTGACCGCATGATTGGTGGCTTTGAAGTCCCAGCGGCGTGGTTCCAATCTCTGAACCCATTCTTCATCATTACACTTGCACCAATCATTGCTGCATTTTGGGTTAAGCTTGGTAAGCGTGAACCAAATTCTCCAGTGAAATTTGCAATGGCTTTGTTCTTCCTAGCTCTTGGTTTTGTGTGCATGATGGGCGCTGTAATGGAGCAAGGTGGCGACCTAACAGTGAAAACATCAATGCTGTGGCTAGTCGGTGCTTTCTTCTTCCATACCCTTGGCGAACTTTGTCTATCTCCTATTGGCCTGTCGTTGGTCACTAAGTTAGCTCCGCTTCGTCTCGCATCGCTAATGATGGGTGCATGGTTTGGCTTCAACGCTGTCGCAAACTACGTAGCTGGCCTTGTGGGTTCTCACGTTGGTGAGCTTGGCGCAATGTCTATCTTCGGTGGTATCGCAATTACAGCGACAATAAGTGGCGTCTTACTTCTTCTTTGTGCTGGCAAGCTTGTATCATGGATGCATGGCGTAGAAAGCAACATGATGCTTGAAGCAGAGCCAAAAGCAGAAACTTCGGTTGCTTAATATCTAGACCTATTTCAAGAAGAAACATCCAGATCAAAAAGGGCTGCTCAATGAGCAGCCCTTTTGTTATTTTTAGATGTGCATGACAGTTTAGGCGAAGTCGTATTTAACGATACAGCGCCACTAACTCCGCCATCATATCGATGTGCGAGTCTCTATCATTCAAACACGTAATGTAGCTAAAGTCTGAGCCACCAGCGTCAATGAAGGTCTCTTTACACTGATCCGAAATCTCTTCCAACGTTTCTAAACAATCCACAGAAAATGCAGGCGCCATAATATCGATTTTTTTGATGCCTTTGCTTGGCAATGATTCAAGTGTCTCGTCAGTGTATGGCTTCAACCACTCTTCTCGACCAAATCGAGATTGGTATGTCATGGTGATATCGTCCGCTGATAAGCCTAACTCAGCAGCAAGGAGCTCTGTTGTCGCTTCACAATGCTGTGGGTAGATGTCGCCTTCATCAGCCAATCGTTTCGGAATACCGTGGAAAGAACAAACTAAATGATCGGCTCTACCATTTTTATCCCAATGGCTACGCACGCTTTCAGCCAATGCTTTTGCGTAGCTTGGGTGCGCGTAGTAGTCGCGAATAAAGCGATAGCTCGGAATCACTGGCATCTGCTTAAAGGCCTTGGTTAAGCCATCAGATACGGCCGCTGTGGTTGTGCCTGAGTATTGAGGATATAAAGGCAATACGATGATGTCTTCAACGCCCTGATCCATTAATTGCTCAACGCCCGTTTTAAGGCTTGGGTTACCATAGGTCATACCCAGCGCTACGGGTATCTGTAATTTTTTCTGGAGCTTTTCGGCTTGTCTTTGAGAGTACACAAGCAGTGGTGAGCCTTCATCCATCCAAACAGACTGATACAGCTTAGCCACTTTCGGCGCTCTAATCGGTAAGATCACCCCATGTAAAATAGGACACCACAACCAACGCGTTAAGTTTACGACTCGCTTGTCGTGTAAGAATTCACTCAAAAATCGACGAACGCCAGCTGGGGTCGCTGAGTCTGGTGTTCCTAAGTTCACCAGTAAAACGCCCTGCTTTTTATTATTTTCCATAGATACCTGAGACCAATATGTGATTTTCTGGAACGTAATATACTAATCTACATAAGTTTAAGATCATTGTTGTGCTACTAAATTTAAGAATAATCGTTCTTAACCTAGGTGATCACAACATCACATTAATCGTTAGCCGCGCGAATCTAAGCCGTACCACGGAAACAGTGCACAATCGAGTTTATCTAGATTGGTATATGACTAAAAATTGAAACAAAAAAAGCGACCTTAAGGTCGCTTCCAATATATCAAATTCTAAAACTGGCTGTTAGCCAATTATGCTAGTGCTTTCTCAAGTTCTGCACTAACTTCAGCAACTTGCTTAGTACCGTCGAACTTAAGGTACTTAGTGTTACCTGCTTCAGCTTCTTTACCGTAGTAAGAGATAAGCGGAGCTGTTTGATCGTGGTATACACCTAGACGTGCACGAACTGTTTCTTCTTTGTCGTCATCACGAACCACTAGCTCTTCGCCAGTGATGTCATCTTTACCTTCTTCTTTAGGCGGGTTGTACACATTGTGGTATGTACGGCCAGAAGGAAGGTGAGCACGACGACCAGCCATACGCTCAACAATCACATCGTCAGCTACGTCGAATTCAACAACGTAGTCTACTGCGATACCCATTTCTTTTAGGCCATCAGCTTGAGGGATTGTGCGTGGGAAACCGTCTAGTAGGAAACCTTTCTCACAGTCATCTTGAGCGATACGCTCTTTGATTAGACCAAGGATAATTTCATCAGAAACTAGCTGACCAGCGTCGATTACTGATTTTGCTTGCTTACCAAGCTCAGTACCCGCTTTGATAGCAGCACGTAGCATGTCACCAGTTGAAATTTGAGGGATACCAAATTTGTTCATGATGAAGTTAGCTTGAGTACCTTTACCCGCGCCAGGAGCACCTAGAAGAATGATGCGCATGTTTAATCCTCTTATAAAAATTATGATTTATACCGAAGCTCACTATCCCGCCTTTCTGGTTCAATTTAAGTCGAACAAGAGAGGTTAGGTAACAACTGAGGCTAAGCACAACTGTAAACAGAAGCAAAACGGTAAGTTTCGGTATAACGTTTAAAAATCATACAACTGGAGATGATAGGTTCATAGTACCAGCTGATTAGGTCGAGCATTCTATCACATTAATATTCAATTTTGCTTAAATTAAGACTAAAGAATGTATCGACAGCGTTTTCGTTCGTCTCACTGGCAATTTTAGCGACATTTCGATGAAGTTAAGCGACGTTCACAAAAAAAGCCCGCATTAGCGAGCTTTTATTTATAATTATGAGCTTAGCCCAAAGTCGAAAGACTAACGTTTTGTCAGTAGTTCGTTGATTGCACCTAAGAATTGTGACGGATCTTCCATTGAGCCCTTTTCAGCCAGCATAGCTTGACCAAGTAGTAGCTCAACCCAACGGCCAAACGCTTGTTCGTCCGCTTCATCAGCCATCTGTTTCACAAGTGCGTGCTCAGGGTTAATCTCAAAGATGTACTTAACTTCAGGTGCAGCTTGACCCGCAGCTTCAAGAAGCTTAGCCATTTGAGTGCCCATCTCGAAATCATCGGTCACAACAACAGCAGGTGTAGTTGCTAACTTGAATGTCGTGCGAACCTCTTTAACACGATCACCAAGGTAAGCTTGAGTGCGATCAACAACAGACTTGAACTCTTCTTCCGTCTCTTTTTGCTTCTCTTTCTCTTCTTCACCTTCAAACTTGCTTAGATCTAAGCCTGCTTTTGTGATCGACTGGAACTGCTTACCGTCGAAGTCAGTTAGGTAATTCATCACATACTCATCGATACGATCGTACATGAGAACAACTTCGATGCCTTTCGCTTTGAACTGCTCTAAGTGAGGGCTGTTCTTAGCCGCGGCATAGCTGTCTGCCGTTAGGTAATAGATCTTGTCTTGACCTTCCTTCATACGTTCTACGTAAGAAGCTAGGCTGATGGTTTGCTCAACAGAATCCACTTCCGTTGATGAGAAACGAAGTAGACCAGCGATTTTTTCTTTGTTCGCCATGTCTTCTGCTGGGCCTTCTTTCAGTACTAGGCCGAACTCTTTCCAAAACTCCAAGTACTTATCGTTGTCATTCTTCGCCATGCGCTCAAGCATAGTGAGTACACGCTTAGTACATGCGCCACGAAGAGACTGAGTCACTTTGTTATCTTGAAGGATTTCACGAGACACGTTCAATGGTAAATCGTTTGAATCAATCAAGCCACGAACGAAGCGCATGTAAGATGGCATAAACTGCTCTGCGTCATCCATAATAAACACACGTTGCACGTATAGTTTCAAGCCGCTCTTATGATCACGGTTCATCATATCCCAAGGTGCTTTCGCAGGAATATAAAGCAGGCTTGTGTAGTCGTTCTTGCCTTCAACTTTGTTGTGGCTCCAGGTTAGTGGATCAGCAAAGTCGTGAGATACGTGCTTGTAAAACTCTTGGTATTCTTCTTTCTCGATATCAGACTTGTTACGAGTCCAAAGCGCTTGAGCCTTGTTAATTTGCTCCCAATGCTTCTCTTCGGTGTCTTTACCTTCGTCATCTTTCACTGCAGTGAAGATAGAAACAGGGATACCGATGTGATCAGAATACTTACCAATCACTTCACGTAGACGCCATTCATTTAAGAACTCTTTGCCGTCTTCACGCATATGAAGAATGATGTCTGTACCACGAGATTCTTTCGTGATGTCTTCGATAGTGTAATCACCTTCACCCGCAGAGTGCCATTGCACGGCTTGGTCATTAGCAAGTCCAGCTGCTCGAGTGCGAACAGTCACTGCGTCTGCAACGATAAATGCAGAATAGAAACCCACACCAAATTGGCCAATAAGCTGAGAGTCTTTGCTTTGGTCTTCAGACAGCTTTGAGAAAAAGTCAGCTGTGCCTGACTTAGCAATAGTACCTAAATGCTCAATAACGTTGTCGCGGCTCATACCGATGCCGTTATCAGAGATCGTTAAAGTATTTGCTTCAGCGTTGAACGAAAGTTTCACACCTAAATCAGCATCGCCTTGGTAAAGGTCGCCATTTGATAGCGCTTGAAAACGAAGCTTATCAGCCGCGTCAGATGCGTTAGAGATCAGCTCACGTAGGAAGATTTCTTTATTTGAATACAGTGAGTGAATCATTAGGTGAAGTAGTTGTTTTACTTCAGATTGAAAGCCACGAGTCTCTTTATTTTGCGTTGCCGTTTCGCTCATTTTTACTCCAAAACATCTATACTTTATGTTGAATAATCATAGGGGCGTTGCACATTATGCCTCTCTTATGTTCATTAACATGAGGATGACAAATGTAAATTCAAGGTCAAAAAGCATAAAAACACTGTTTTTTTGATCTGTTTTTATTATCCTTGAGTGTTATAAATATAAAAGAACATAAAAGAAGCCATGATTTGGTGAAGAATTAACAGAACTTCACCTGAGATTTGTCTATTTCGCACCCCAAATCATCTAAAATAGAAGAGTTCAATGAGCAATATCGGCACAAAGTTTATTCTCGCACAGCGGTTCGTATTTGACCCAAATAGCAACTCACTTGTTGATCAGATGAGCGACGGTGAAGTCGTACGCCTTGGCAGCAATGAAAGCCGCATTCTCCTAATGCTGTCAGAAAGACCCAATGAAGTTATCACTCGTAACGAATTACACGAATATGTTTGGCGAGACCAAGGCTTTGAGGTGGACGACTCCAGCTTAACGCAAGCGGTATCAACACTCAGAAAAATGCTAAAAGACTCAACCAAGTCTCCTGCATTTGTTAAGACAGTTCCTAAACGCGGTTACCAATTTATTGCGACTGTTGAACGCTCAGCACCACTGTCATCAAACGATCAGCCAACAACAGCTGAAATTGCAGAAAATGACGTAGAACCTATCTTAACGTTTGCCAATACCACATTAGCTGATGAGGTCATCACTGAAACTATCGACCCAGAGCCAATTGCAAAGGCTCAAGAGCCCCATGTCGAATCGGAACAGGCGACCAATCAGGCTGAACCTAAAACTGAAAGCCCAAATAAAATGTTAACGTTTGGAATATTGCTTGTCGCTTTCATCATGCCAGTACTCGTTTTAACGTTAACGAACCCAGCAGAGTCAGAGTTTCGAACATTAGCAGAGGTTAATGGTGTCAAAGTTCAAACACCAATTAACCACCCAACTCTGACTAGTTGGCTACCAGCGATAGAGAAATGTGTATTGCGTTACAACACCAACCACACAGGCATGCTAAAGCCAACTGAGGTGATTGCAACAGGCGGGCAAGGTAACAATCTAGCTCTAAACTATATTCACCCTCAAGATTACTCGAGCGAGAATGTAACTCTAAGAATTTACGCAAACCAGTCGGATGTAAACGACATTTGTAACGGTGGTCAGTAACATGAAATTAAAAGTATCCATTATTTTACTGGTTATCTCTGCTTTCTTTAGCGGTTGGTTGTACTGGGGTAGCGATGCAAAAGTAGAGCGTTTGCTGACACAACACGAATGGCAATCGAAAATGGTGACGCTGATTAGCGATCTCAAGCAAGAGGATTCAATCGGACCACTGCGTAAAGTTGAGTTGTCATCGAATGCAAAATACCTACCAAATGGTACGTATTTGAGAATGTCAGTGGTTAGGTTGTATAGCACTCAGACTGCACCCGCAAACGTCATCAATATCTCCGAAACAGGTCAGTGGGATATCAACGATAACTATTTACTGATTTCGCCAACGGAGTTTAAAGATGTGACTTCTGCTGAGCGCCAAGATTTTTCGGAAGAGCAGCTAGAACTGATAACTCAAGTGATTAAGATGGATGCAGAGCAAAGCCGACGCATTGATATTATTAATCAGAAAGCACTGCTGCTCACTAGCTTAAATCATGGTTCTACTGTGTTATTCTCAAACTAATATTGTCTCAAACTAAAATCAGATTAAGCTAAAACTCAACAGTGATTTACTGTATATCATTAAACGATATACCAATAGAAAGGGGCATGATGCCCCTTTTTTATTAACTGTTGACATCAAACTACTGTTTTAGAATTTTTAGGGGTATCTATGAATACAGAACCAAGCTCGGTAAGTGCATCAATCACCAAGGCAACCATCGCAATACACTATTGTCGTCAATGCAATTGGATGCTTCGTTCTAGTTGGTTATGCCAAGAGTTACTGCATACTTTCAGTGAAGAGATAGAGCAAGTGAGTTTACACCCTGATACCGGAGGTCGATTTGAGGTTTTTTGTAATGGAATACAGATTTGGGAAAGAAAAGCGGACGACGGTTTTCCTGAGGCTAAAGTTCTGAAGCAAAGAGTGCGAAACATCATTGCTCCAGACAGGGACCTCGGCCACGTAGACTCAAAGTAAGCCTTTTCTAACGCCGCCGATTGAGTTTATTTAAAGCTCGCCACTCACAATTACGTCACCCTCAAGGCTAATAACTTTGAACGTTTTATTTTCATATACACCGTAGCTAGCTGCGTGGCCATCTCGTGGGAATGTCACCGAGCTAGGATTAAAGATAAAGATGTCATCTTGGTATTCAGCAACAGGAATATGGGTATGACCATGGGCAATAATATCACCCGCCTTCAGCGCGGGGCGTTTATTAGTGTTGTACAAATGACCATGAGTTAGAAAAATACGTTGGCCTGATTCTAATAGTACCCACGAGTAATCCATCATCATTGGAAAAGACAACAACATCTGATCCACTTCGCTATCGCAGTTACCACGAACAGCAATGATCTCTTGAGAAAACGCATTCAACTTCTCTGCAACCGTCGGCGGGTTGTATCCTTCAGGGATCGGGTTTCTTGGACCATGATTCAGAATGTCACCCAATAGCACTAAATATTGCGCACCAGACGCTTGGTAGAGTTCTAATACCTTTTCTGTTGCTGGCAGCGAACCGTGTAGGTCTGAAGCAAAAAATAATTTCACACGTACTTCTCCATAAAATTTATGAGCCTATTGTACGTATCTAACAGCTACACGTCATCTCTCGCCATACCGTTGATCACGATATTATTGTAACTAACCATACCAACTATTTTATGGTCACTGACCACAGGGGCACGACTGATACCAAAGCGTTCAAACAGGCGAGCACAATACTTCACATTCATATCGGCAGACACGCTTAGCGCTGGCTTGGTCATGATCTCATAAACATTGGTTCGCTTTGGAGATCGGTTCTTAGCCAGTACTTTCTTGGCAATATCATTCATCAATACGATGCCGTATTCGTCATCTTCGTGGCGCTTATCGACAATGATAGCTTTCACTTTGTGCTTCTTAGCCATCTCTATCGCTTCCAACACAGTGGTTAGCCCATCGATAATCACATATGTATTAGCCATTACATCGCTTACTCGGATTTTTTCACTGCCACTCATAACTCGTCCTCCACAACCTTGGTTAACGTCTCAACTTGGTGCGCAACGCCTACAGCATCTTCAACATCGATCTGCACTGCTATCCCTTGCCCTGACTCTTGGTCAAACTCCCCGACTTCACCGATAGTTTCTAGAATATGCCTAGCTAGGTGCTCCTCGACGACAAACAGCAGCACATCTTTTTGCACCTCTAACGTTAACCCAAAGAAGGTGCGCTTTTGGTTTAGCCCCTGCCCTCTGGCATTGTTAATCACGGTTGCCCCTGTTGCACCCGCATCACGCGCGGCGTCGAGCACGATATCGGTCTTGCTCTCTTCTACAAACGCTAAGATAAGTTTAAAGCGCATCTTTGCTCTCCTTAGAGGATTGTGATCGGTTTAGCCATTGCGTTATTTGTGCATACCCCATCACGGATATAATTGGAAATAAGCTCGCGAAAGCAATCAACCCAAAGCCATCAATTAGCGGATTTCTTCCTGGCACCGTTGACGCGAGTCCCAACCCAAGTGCCGTCACTAAAGGAACCGTCACCGTTGATGTCGTAACCCCACCAGAATCGTAAGCCAATGGAATAATCAATTTGGGAGCATAAAAGGTCTGAATCACCACAATGACATAACCAACAATGATGTAGTAATGGATAGGGTCGCCAGCCACGATGCGATAACTACCTAGCGATATGCCAATCGCTACGCCTAACGCCACGGAGATCCTCAGCCCGTTAACACTGATACTGCCACCGGAAACTTGGTTTGCCTTAATAGCAACGGCGATCAAAGAAGGCTCGGCTATCGTGGTACTGAAACCAATACAAAACGCGAAAAGGTAAACCCAGTAATAATCAAACCAAACTAAGGCAAGGCCTGAACTGACCTTGAACTCAGTCAAAAAACTTGGTTCGGTGAGTTGCATTGCCATAGTCTCCCCTAAAGGAAACAGCGCGAGCTCTAACCCCATCAAAAAGAGCGACAACCCAAGAATGACGTAAAAGAAACCTATCAGCACTTTGCCTAAGTTATTAACTGGCTTGCGCAGCACCGCTAATTGGAAACCGAAGATGATCACCGCAATCGGAATCACATCCATGACAGTACCAAGAAAGGTGTCGATAAATTGCTGAGCACTGATCATGTCACCACCATCCCGTAGACCATGACAAACATCATCGGCAGCAGTGAAGCAAAGGCGATCAATCCAAAGCCATCAATCATCGGATTTCTCCCTTTAATCGCAGAGGCTAAACCCACTCCCAATGCGGTCACTAACGGAACGGTAATGGTCGATGTAGTCACTCCGCCAGAGTCGTACGCAATCCCAATGATGTTTTCAGGGGCAAATGCAGTGAGCACCACCACTCCAATATAACCTCCGATGATCATGTACTGAATTGGCCAACCTTTTAAGATTCGCAGCACCCCAAGTAAGATGGCGATCCCCACCGACAATGCTACGGTGAAACGCAAGCCATCGGCGTACTGTTCCATTTCGTCTAGAGAGTTAGGAATAACACCACCTTCAGCGGCCACTTCTGCTGCTTCGGCGGCCACTGCGGTTAATGCGGGTTCCGCAATGGTGGTACCAAACCCTAAACAGAAAGCGAAGGTCAATAACCAAAACACGCTCCCCTTACGAGCAAAAGCTTGAGCCATCGACTCGCCGATTGGGAACAGACCCATTTCAAGGCCAAAGATAAAAAAAGTCAGTCCAAAAACCACCAGCACTAAGCCAGTTAGAATAGACAACAGATGAGGGAGTGGTTCTTGCAAAACAACAAGCTGGAAGAAAGCAATCACAGCCACGATCGGCAAGAGATCCCTTAGGCTACCTAACATGGCTCGAAACAAAGCAAGCACTGCCGTCATCGCAACTCCTAGTCATTGAAATTGTGTCTGGTTATTAATTACTAATAATCATGGCAAATCCTTATCATTCCTTATGTGACAAATATTACGCAGTTGGTAACATATCGGAGTAAAGTGCATAAGTGTGATAGCGGTATACATCCTAACCTGATGAATTTAATTTCATTCTTTCGTAAATTGATACGGCGTAATTTGGGTATCACACGATTGAAACCTTATGATCGTTATAGTGATTTTTTCGTATTGATTGGCGTTCAAAAACAAGCCATGTCTATAATTATGTTTAATAGGGAGATTGGTATGAAGATATTGTTAACTGGTGGTACGGGATTTATTGGTTCTGAATTGGTCAAAAGTTGGAATACTGACGATGTGACATTGTTGACACGGAGCCCCGAAAAAGCGAAGCAAAACCTAAATCACCTGAACCAGAATAACCTTCATTACATTCAATCTCTTGATGAGCTCAGTGATCTCAATGACTTTGATGTGGTGGTCAACCTCGCGGGTGAACCGATTGCCGATAAGCGTTGGAGTACAGAGCAAAAAGAGAGGATCTGTAACAGCCGCTGGCACATCACTGAAAAGCTGGTCGAATTAATTCATGCCAGTAGCAACCCACCACACGCTTTTATTAGCGGCTCAGCCGTCGGTTACTATGGCGATCAACAACAACACCCATTTGATGAATCACTACAAGTAGAAGACGAAAGTTTTCCTCACAAAGTCTGCGCGCACTGGGAAGATATAGCCAAGAGAGCCCAATCCGATGAGACGCGTGTGATACTACTAAGAACGGGGATTGTGTTAGGTAAAAATGGCGGTGCGTTGAAGAAGATGCTAATGCCCTACAAACTCGGAGTAGGCGGACCACTTGGTTCAGGCGAACAGTACATGCCTTGGATTCACATGCTTGATATGGTGAGAGCCATCAACCACTTATTGTCAACTCCTCACGCTCAAGGGGAATTTAATATGTGTGCCCCGCACCCTGTCACCAACAAACTGTTCAGCAGTACACTCGCCAAGCAACTACGCCGACCTCATTTCTTATTCACTCCGAAATGGGCAATGTCGCTTCTGATGGGTGAATCTTCTTGTCTGCTCTTTGACAGCATTCGTTCCAAACCAAAGAAACTCACTGAAATAGGATTTATCTTTAGTTACTCAAGAATAGAACCAGCCTTAAAAAACTTGTTACAACATCAAGATTAATTCTTTACCCTTGAGCGATAAAGACTCTAATGAAGGATTAAGCGTGAACAAGTCGATTCTGATCACCGGTTGCTCAACGGGTATTGGCTATACATGTGCGCATGCACTACAAAAGCGTGGTTTCCACGTCATTGCATCGTGTCGTCATCCGCAAGATGTACAGCGTCTGCAAGATGAGGGACTGACCTGCATACAGCTCGACCTTTCTAACCAAGAAAGCATTGAACAAGCTGCACAACTTGCTATTGAGCTAGCGCCTAACGGATTATATGGTTTATTCAATAACGGCGCTTATGGTCAAGCTGGCGCGCTAGAAGACTTACCAACCCAAGGTCTCAGAGAGCAATTCGAAACCAACTTCTTTGGCTGGCATCATCTTGTTTGTCAGATACTTCCGCACATGCGCGAACGCGGCGAAGGTCGAATCGTACAAAACAGTTCCGTATTAGGCTTTGCAGCCATGAAATATCGTGGTGCTTACAACGCTTCAAAGTTCGCGCTAGAAGGCTGGACAGATACGTTACGTTTAGAACTGCATGGCAGTGGTATTAATATCTCGTTATTGCAGCCAGGTCCAATAGAAACCCAATTTAGAAATAATGCCCTGAAAGCTTTCAATAAATGGATCACCATTGCTGGCAGCGCTCATCAAGAAGCTTATCAACAACAAAAAGACCGACTCGAAAAAGAATCATCGAACAACGCTTTTGTTCTCCCGCCTGAAAGTTGTATTGAACCGGTTTATCACGCACTCACCGCCGATAAGCCCAAACTCAGATACCGAGTGACGACCCCAACTAAAGTGTTCGCGGTATTGAAAAGAATTCTACCGAGTCGCTTGCTAGACCCTATTTTGAGAAAAGCAGCATAAATTACTAACTTTGCATCAACAGTCGCAAACTTTAATGTAACGATGTAATTTTTCCGTAACAATAAGATGTCATGATTGTCCTATCTCATCAATTATTCCCAATTGATGAACCTAATCTGGATATTTCATGACTTTAAACCGCCTTAATTGGGTCGGTGTGAGTCTGGCGATTACGTTGTTTATTCTGTTTTGAGTATCTTACGCTATGCCTCACTGACCACCTCAATGATAACGCTATGCCTTCCCTGTTGAGATCACCACTCTATCAACATAGAAGCATAGCGTTTTTCTATTTTGGCTCTTTTTATTTGAGATAACCAAGTTAGATCTTGAAGTTACCAACATCTCCCCCCATATTTGCAACGTACCCACAAAACACACCTCAAGGAACGTAAATGCAATCTCCGCATATTGTTGAACTTAATGAGCAGAACTTTCGTCAAGTATTAGAAACCTCAATGCAGACGCCTGTACTCATCCACTTTTGGGCACCAATGAGCCAAGAAAGTGCTCAGGTGATCCCTGAACTGCAAACATTAACTCAGCAATACAACGGCGCTTTTACTTTAGCTCTGTTGAATTGTGAACAAGAGCAGGCAATTGCTAGCCAATTTGGCGTACAAGCACTCCCTACTATTGCACTGTTTGTTAACGGTCAGCCTGTTGATGGTTTGGGTGGCCCACAAAGCATAGAAGCGATTGTTGAAATGTTAGGAAAACATCTTCCTAGCCAAGACGAGCTCGCACTGCGTCAGGCTCTCGAGCAAATGCAAGCAGGCGAGCACGCACAAGCGCTCGCAGCAATGCAACAATTGCCAATAGAGCTGACGAGCAAAGGCGAGGTAAAACTGGCAATCGCAGAATGTTTACTAGAAACGCAACAGTTTGATCTAGCTGAAACTCAGCTAGCCACCATTCCTCTAGAGTACCAAGATAATTACTATAAAGGCTTAGTCGCAAAGCTTGAGCTTCACAAGCAAGCAGCAGACAGCCCTGAAATACAAGCATTAGAAACCACTCTTCAGCAAGACCCAAATGACGCTAAGACAGCATCTGAATTAGCATTGCAATATCACCAAGTGAATCGCAACGAAGAAGCGATGGAACTGTTGTGGTCTTTCCTTGCAAAAGATCTAAATGCTTGCGATGGCGATATGAAAAAAGAGTTCATGGATATCTTAAGTGCGCTTGGACAAGGTAACCCAGTTGCCAGTAAGTACCGCCGACAGCTGTACTCTCTGCTCTACTAGCTAAACCCTAAAAGCACTAAAGATAAGCATCGTATATCTCATCGAAAACTGACAATTCAATCAATTAGTTTATCGAATTAAATAATGTAAAATGGGCCATAAAATCAATATTTTATGGCCCATTTCTCATTTATAAATTTGCTCAGAATTTAAATATGAGCCAGTATCAATACTGAACTATCAAAAACTTAAACTTGCAAAGGATTTTGTATGGCTATTGATACATTGATTACTATCGGCGTCTTTACTGCCGTCGCAATATTGTTTATTTTCGCCGGAGTAAAAACGGTTCCGCAAGGCAATAACTGGACAGTAGAACGCTTCGGCCGTTATACACAAACCCTCCAACCAGGTCTGAATCTGATCATTCCGTTTATCGATAAAATCGGACAACGCATCAGTATGATGGAACGTGTTCTCGACATCCCGGCACAAGAAGTCATCTCCAAAGATAATGCAAATGTGGTTATTGATGCGGTGTGTTTCGTACAAGTGATCGATGCGCCTAAAGCGGCTTATGAGGTGAATGACCTTGAGCACGCGATTCGTAATTTAACTCTCACCAATATCCGTACTGTATTGGGCTCGATGGAACTGGATGAAATGCTCAGCCAGCGAGACATGATTAACACCAAATTATTGAATATCGTTGATGAAGCGACAAACCCTTGGGGTGTCAAAGTTACGCGTATCGAAATTAAAGACGTGCAGCCACCAGCCGATCTTACTGCTGCGATGAACGCCCAGATGAAAGCCGAGCGTAACAAACGTGCAGATATCCTAGAGGCAGAGGGTGTACGACAAGCTGAGATACTGAAAGCAGAAGGTCACAAGCAATCAGAAATCTTAAAAGCAGAAGGCCAAAAGCAAGCCGCGATACTTCAAGCTGAAGCTCGTGAACGGGCTGCAGAAGCAGAAGCTAAAGCGACAGAAATGGTATCAACGGCGATTGCTCAAGGTGACATGCAAGCAGTCAATTACTTTATTGCACAAGGTTACACTGACGCACTGAAGTCTATTGGCCAAGCAGAAAACGGTAAGATCATCATGCTACCGCTCGAAGCGACTGGACTAATGGGTTCTGTTGCGGGTATTGCAGAGATGTTTGCACATAAGAATGACAAGGGTAGTAAGGATTAACTTATGGTCGAATTACTCGAACAAGTAAACTACTGGCATTGGTTAGCGTTCGGTCTAGCATTGTTAGCGCTTGAGCTAATTGGAACCGCTGGTTACTTTTTATGGATAGGCATATCTGCCATGCTGGTCGGGGCCCTATTAGGCGCACTACCAATCGGTTGGCAGATGCAATGGCTATCCTTTGCGAGCTTCTCGCTTATCACCACTTGGCTGTGGTGGAGAAGACAGCTATCTAGTGACAAGCAATCTGACTCTACTCGAGACCTTAATCAGCGAGAGAAGCAACTGATTGGAAGAAAGACTCGCCTCTTAGAGCCGGTACAAAAAGGTAACTGCAGGATAAAGCTAGGGGATAGCTCATGGTCTGCGATGAGTACACATGATATTGATGCGGGAGAGGAAGTCGTGATTACTGCTGTCGATGGCATTGTTCTCACGATAAGCCCTACTAAACAATAATCAAGAAAACCCTCCTTCAAAGCCATAAGTAACCAACTTATGGCTTTTTCTCTACAAGTGAATCGATAATTGGGCAATGGCTATTTGAGTCACCAGGGCATTGTTCAACCCACTCTTTCAATGTCTTCTGAATGATCAGTAAGTCTTCAATTTTTTTATTCACTTCTTCCAATTTACTTAGCGCTTTTGCTTTAACATCGGCACTTTCGCGACATGGGTTGTCGGCTAATTCAACAAGCGCACGACACTCATCAAGCGAAAAACCAGCGCTTCTCGCTTTCGCTACGATTCCGAGTTCCTTGATCTGCTTCTCACCATAAGACCGATAACCATTTTCAGAACGTAACGGTGCAGATATCACCCCTTTGTCTTCATACAAACGAATAGACTTAGGTGATAACTGCGTGAGGCTTGCAACTTCGCTTATGTTCATAATATTACTCAAGTAAATATCGCATAAAAACTATTTAGAAACCTAAGACCATTATTCAAACATCTAGGAATGCTAACTACCGAAACAAAAACATTGAAGCAATATAATGTTCGAAAATAAAGTCTGCTGTTTATGGCTATTTTACATCAAATGATGAGAGTAGCTTAGATTTTCCAACAAACCCAAACACCAACTATCAACAAGTTACTGATTGAAATAGCAAAATAGGCTTTGGTTATTTTTCATAGGAAATTTTTTGATTTTTTTGATTTTTGAGAAATACCTCACATACTAATGAATATCTCTTGTTTGAAGAGATTTTTAGTGAGGTGTCATTATGAAATGTTATCTAGCGTTAATTTTTAGCTTAATTTTAAGCTTCTCTGTATCCGCCCAAAATGTAGGAAGCACTGCATCTGGGCCGATCATAAAATGTGACTTAGGAAGTAGTGTTGTAGAATATATGCCTATCGTTATATGCAAGCATAGTAATGGTAAGGTTCTACACTAACAAAAAAGGAGCCTAGGCTCCTTTCCTTTAAAACTCGATTAATTGTTTGATTATCGCTTTACGTTCTTCTTTGGAAGCTTTGTTAAACCAATATTCGAACATTTCAATCTCTTTGACATTATCACCTAAAGAATCAACAACACCATTTCGATTTGCTACAGACCAGTTAATAACAGAGTCTCTTTGTTCCGTCGGAATTTGTTCAAACCAATATTTTGACATCTCTTGAGCTTGGCTTACCGGCTCTTGCTGAAGCGCGGGAACTGCAGCTACAGGTGCGGCTGCGGCTACAGGTGCGGCTGCGGCTACAGGTGCTGCTACTATCACTGGCTTAGCTGTTGCGTTTTTATCACCCGTATTTACGATTGCTTCGATATAGCCAGCAGGAATAGAAAACGAAATGCTGTTCGCATTTGAAACCTGGACATCAAAAATTAGATCTTTAAAAGGTGCTTCGTTGAAGATTTCATTAGATACAGGAAATTTCACATACTGTGTTTGAGTACATATATCGCTGCATGTTTCAGCTGAAGCCGCATAAGGTTTTAATGGCACTTTACCTTCAGAACCTTGAACTAAGACAGAGCGATACTCGTTGTAATTTTTAAAGTACTGAAGCTCCATCGTTATGTATGAATCAGGTACCGCTACAGTACTGTTCGGGGTAACGTAATTTAGCTCTAAAGACGAGTTAACTAGCTGACCTTGTCTAACTTCAAGCACATCAGGAGACAACGACTCACCAACGACGATTTGGTAATTTTGCTTACTCTCTATTCTTTTTACGGAATCCGTAAAATCACTATTAGAATCTAATGTTGTACATCCAATTAAGAACAAAGGAATCGATGCTAAAACTATTTTTTTCATATTAACTACCTCGAGGGTTTCCCCATAATATTATTTCGATGCCTTTTCTTTCTTAGGCTGGACCAGAAATGAATATGCGCCGACTAACAAGTCAGCGCATCTCTTTACTTAAAGCATGGTTTCAATTAGAAGCCGTACTCTAAACCAATACGTGTAACGAACGTATCTGTGTTAGCAATAGAACCTTTATCGTCAGCTTTGATATCACGCTGTGCAATACGGATGTAAGGAACAAAGCCGTTATGAACGTACATTAGCTGACCTGAGATTACGCTATCTTCATCAGCATTTTTAACACCATCAGTTTCAGACTCTAGGTTAGCTGCGTAACCTAGTTTGAAGCCCCAAGGGCCGTTCCAGTACTGACCGATTACAGAGTATGAAGCCTGTTCAGACTTAGCGCCGCCTTGAACATCTGACTCACCCGCTTTGTAAGCTGCAGAAATACCGAAGCCTGCAGGAAGTGACGCTTCAAAACCGATTAGGTAACCGAATGTGTCAGCCATTTCAGCAGAAGTCGCTGCAACCGCTGCAGTCGCATCGCCAAACTTAACACCATCACAGCCAGAACTTACTAAACATGTACCAGCAGCTTTTGCATCAGTACCAGCTTTAAGTTGACGATCTGATTCAGATTCAACTGCAGCGTGGAAAGTAACCGTATCAGCTAAACGGTAGTGAGCAGCCGCGCCGTAGAAGTAGTTATCTTTAACACTAGAGTCACCACGACCTGTTGCTAGGTTGAATGTAAAACCATTCAAGTCAGCAGAGTCGTATCGAGCCATATCACCATGACGGTCACGGTTATATTTAACATCACCGCCCCAGTCCCATACTGCGCCCAAACCTGGGTTAGCATAAGGCCAGTCAATTACTTCATACATTGGCGTTAGCATACGACCAAAACGTACTTTACCCCAGTCACCTTGCAGGCCTAGGAACGTATCACGGTTACCTAGTGTTGCACCGTCACCGTTTTCACCAACGTAGCCAGATTCAATTTGCATGAATACGTTCACGTTATCGAACATGTCTTTACTTGCACGGAAACCAATACGAGATTCATTCTCGTAATCGTATCCCGTACCTGTATCAGTTTTTACGCCGTTTTTAGTTTTTTCTGAATCGTAGTTAACAACAGAGATTGCTGCTACACCGTAAGCCTGAACGTTAAAATCTGAGATAACACCAACTTGAGAAGATTCAGATGCGAATGCACCACTTGAAATCATCGCAACTGCAGCACCAAGTAAAGTACGTTTGAAAATTTTGTTTTCCATGGAATAAAACTCCTAAAAATGGATATAGCTGTTTGAATATTTCCCGCCTAAAGTTGGCCGCCGTAGAGAGAAATACCTTTTCTTGTTTGAGAATCCTGAAACACCGAATTCTCGATTTCCTTTCTGGTTATACACAATGTGCATCCATGCCAATAAGACTAACTTCACCCCAAAAAAGATCAATGAGAACTTAATTTTCATCTAAAAAAATATGAGTTGGTGCAAATTTATCATGTACTTAGTGATCCAGATCTACTAATTGAAAAAACCGAGGAACCAAAGAGTAAAAACATTAAAAAACAAAAACTTACTAACAAAGCAGCCTCTTAAAAATTGATATCACTCGCATTTAGTAAACAACTATAACAACATTTCATTAATGTTGAGCGTCATCACTGTCCTGATTTCATAGTTCGTATAGGAACAAATTTCTCAACAATTAAAAAGTGATTACTTTTATATCAGAAACGAAAAAGGCACTCCCTTGAAAGGAGTGCCTTTGAGCTTTTTTTATCTGTATTTACTTACGAAATAAGGGCTATTAGATCTTCTTCTGTTCTTATTTCGATACCTAAATCTTGTGCTTTAGTCAGTTTAGAACCAGCGGCTTCACCAGCAAATAAGATATCCGTTTTCTTAGACACGCTACCGGTTACTTTTGCACCTAAAGCTTGCAAAGCAGCTTTCGCTTCGCTGCGACCTAATTTAGAAAGTGAGCCAGTCAACACAACTACTTTGCCTTCTAACGGTAGCTCTTGATCATCCGCAACAGCTTCAATTGCAGGCCAGTTAACTCCAAGCTCGATAAGTTGGTCGACTACTGCTCTGTTTTTCTCTTGTGAGAAGAAGCTCGTGAGGTGACTTGCTACGATGTCACCAATATCTGACACTTCAACCAACTGCTCATGAGTTGCAGCTTGAACCAACTCTAGCGTTTTAAAGTGCTGAGCTAAGTTCATAGCCGTCGCTTCACCGACTTCTCGAATTCCTAAAGAATAAAGGAAGCGTGCCAATGTCGTGTCTTTCGCTTTGTTAAGCGCACTCACTACATTCTGTGCCGATTTAGGTCCCATACGATCAAGAACAGTAATCACGCCCGCGCTCAGCTTGAACAGGTCCGCTGGCGTTTCGACCATTTCGCGATCCACAAGCTGTTCTATCACCTTTACGCCAAGGCCATCGACATCCAGCGCCTTTCTAGACACAAAGTGCTTAAGTGCCTCTTTACGCTGCGCCTGACACACTAAACCGCCAGTACAACGCGCTACAGCTTCGCCCTCTACGCGCTCCACTGCAGAATTACATACAGGGCAAGCATCAGGGAAAACTATATCTTTTGCCGACTCAGGACGACGATCTTGTACCACAGCCACAATTTGTGGGATCACGTCACCGGCACGGCGGATAATCACGCTATCTCCGACCTTCACTCCTAAACGAGCGATCTCATCAGCATTGTGCAACGTTGCATTACTCACCGTCACGCCGCCAACAAAAATAGGTTCAAGCTTAGCAACCGGCGTAATAGCGCCTGTACGACCGACCTGAAACTCAACATCATTGAGCAGAGTAATTTCTTCTTGAGCTGGGAACTTATAAGCAATAGCCCAGCGAGGTGCTCGTGCAACAAAACCTAGAGTTTCTTGTGCGGCAATGTCATCAACCTTAATCACCACCCCATCAATTTCATAAGCCAAGGTGTCACGACGAGTCATGATATCTTGGTAATAGGCTTTTACATCCTCAAGAGAACTTAGTTGCTTTGTCTCTGGACACATAGGCAAGCCCCAAGCCTTGAGCTGTAGGAAACGTTGATAGTGGCTATTTGAAAGCTCAGCGCCTTGTACAACACCGACACTGTATGCGTAGAAAGCCAAGGGGCGTTTTGCTGTAATACGAGAATCAAGCTGACGTAAGCTACCTGCGGCGGCATTACGTGGATTCACAAAGACCTTCTCGCCCTTCTTCAATGCCATCTCATTCAATTTGTCGAAGCCCGCTTTTGGCATAAACACTTCGCCACGTACTTCGATGCGTTCCGGCCAGCCTTCACCTTGTAACTTAAGCGGAATCGAGCTGATCGTACGCACGTTTTCGGTAATATTTTCGCCAGTCGCACCATCACCACGCGTCGCCGCCTGTACTAAGGTGCCGTTAACATAGAGTAGGCTCACCGCTAAACCATCAAGCTTAGGTTCACAACAGAAGGTTTTTAGGTTCGCAGTTGGCGCTCGATCAGACATGCGCTTATTGAACGCATCTAAGTCGTCATCAGAGAAAGCATTATCTAAAGAAAGCATCGGGATCTCATGGGTCACTTGAGTGAAGCCGTCTAGAGGCTGACCGCCGACACGCTGACTCGGCGAATCTACCGTCACAAGTTCTGGGTTCTCTTCTTCGAGCTTTAGCAGTTGTTGCATCAATCGATCGTACTCGACATCAGGGATCTCAGGGCTATCTTCTACGTAATAACGAACGGCATGATAGTGCAGAGTTTCTCTTAACTGCTCTAAGGTAACTTGAATCGATTCTTTCATATCATTCTCTGTCGTGATTGAAATATCAAAAAGGGCTCCCTTAGGAGCCCTTTTCTATAAATATAGATTATTTACAAGGCTAAACAATACGGCTAGGCGTTAGCTGCCGTCATAAAGTCTCGGATTTGCTTGCGGTAGTCAGACAAACGGTTTGGCGTCATTAAGTTACGTGACTCATCCAATACGTTTCCGCCCATATCGTCGGCAATTTTCTGTGCAGCACTCAGCATCACATTGAAGTTTTGGTCAGCTTGACCATAACAAGGCAGCGTCATAAAGAACGAAATACCTTTGGTGGTAAAGTCAGCAGGGTCGTCATGTTCTAGTGTTCCTGGCTGCATCATATTTGCTACGCTGAAAATAACTTTTGGCTCATCGCTCGCTTGTGCAAAGCAGTGATAAATCGACATTTCACCATAAGCTAGGCCGTTGTTCTCCATGCTACGGAAAAGTTCAGTACCCACAAACGGGATCTCCCCAGCACAGTGGACATTAAGAACAATGACTTCAAGGCCAAGATCTTCATTTGAGTGAGCTTTTTCATCTAACTTACTTTCGTCAGCTAAATTAACTTCGTTACCCAACTGAGCTTCTTCTGCTAAGTTAGCATCTTTATCTAACTTAGTTTCTTCAACCGAAGTAACACTTTGTGCAGCAACCACTTCTTTCCCAATAAATGGTTCGCTTGGCGTTAAGCCTTCGCTAGAAAGTAGTGGATCAGCGACCGCATCAGAGGCTTCTTCAAACGAACCGTACTGCTCTTTAAAGCCTGCGTGATTTTGTTTTTGCTCGTCAGTCAATTCAAAGTTAGGAACTTCAGGTTCAACAACCTTCTCTTCCTCAACCTGTTCAAGCTCACCTTTAACTTCGATCGGGTCTTCAACACTGAAAGAAGGAAGATCATTCAATTCTATTTCGTCTTCGTGAGCATCTTTTTGCTGTGGCGCTGACAATGGATCTGAGTCAATCAGCGGATCAGTTGCAGACGGTGAGACAGAAAAATCCGGTTCTTTACGCTCTTTTCGGATTATCTCAAAATCATCCTCAGGAGCGAATGAACGGTTTGGGATCGTTTCAGCTTCATCTAAGCTGTCGTTATCAAGCTTACCAAGCGGCTTATCTCCAAACTTTGCTTTCCCTTCTTTCTTACTCGTCCATAGACCATGGAACAATAATGCGGCGATAGCTAATGCGCCAACAATAATGAGTACAAATCGCAATTCCTGCATTTTTCGCTCTCAGCTTTCTTAGTCAACTAGCTATAAACACGCTGTCACTAAGTTAGGTTAATTTGGCTAATCTCACTACTCTATCAAAAGTAGCCACTGTTTTAGAACCACTTAATACAATTAGTTCATTACTTGGTGTGATTTTCACCACGCTTTTTTTCTTAATTTCGGTCGAGTACACTAGAGATGTTTGCTATTTAACCAAATTCACATGTGACCCAATTTAAATATGACTATTGAATCTGTTCCTCGCTCTGGCTTTGGCTATTTTATTTTCGGAATAAAAATTGCCTTATCGCCGAGTATCCGTAAGTTTGTACTGCTTCCTCTTATCGCTAACGTGTTACTCGTGGGCGGTGCTTTATTTTATATTTTCTCCAACTTAAACACTTGGATTGAAGGCTGGATTGGTGCATTGCCAAGTTTCTTGTCGTGGTTGTCATATATCCTATGGCCGCTACTTGTGTTAACCGTTTTGGCTACGTTTTCGTATTTCTTCAGTACACTCGCTAACTTTATTGCCGCACCTTTCAACGGATTACTCGCGGAAAAAGTCGAAGAACTGCTGAGTGGTAAAAAAGTCAATGATGATGGTTTACTGGATGTACTTAAAGACACCCCTCGTATTTTAGCAAGAGAATGGCGCAAGCTTGTCTATATCCTGCCAAAAGCGATCGGTTTGTTCCTACTTTTGTTAATTCCAGCGCTAGGACAAACTGTTGCACCGTTTTTATGGTTCATTTTCACTGCATGGATGTTAGCTATTCAGTACGCTGACTACCCATTCGACAACCATAAAATCAAGTTTGATGACATGAGAAATAATTTGAAACAAAAGCAAGGTAAGAGCTACAGCTTCGGCGCACTTGTTTCCGTGTTTACTACCATTCCAGTTTTAAACCTGATTGTGATGCCAGTTGCCGTCTGCGGCGCTACTGCAATGTGGGTTGCAGAGTTTAAAGACCAAGCTCTACGCTCTCGTCTATAGCTATCGCCTATAGTTCTACAGCCTGCTCTAACAACGCCTATCTTTTTGAAGTTCTGATTTCAATAAAGATAGGCGTGAATCCTGCGACATCTCTATATGATATAACTTTTTAATCCTTTTACCTTTTTTTCAACTTGTTTAATCTAAATTCAAGCTAAACAAACATCGAAAGACACTAGACGGTAAATTGGTAGATATACTACGTTTAGTTCTGTCATTAAATGAAGGAATATCGCATGAGCAAGATCTACGAAGACAACACCCTAACGATTGGTAACACACCTCTAGTCCGCCTAAACAAAGTAAGCAAAGGTAACGTCCTAGCTAAGATCGAAGCTCGTAACCCAAGCTTCAGCGTTAAGTGTCGTATCGGTTCAAACATGATCTGGGAAGCAGAAAAAGCAGGTACGCTTAAGCCAGGTATCGAGCTTGTTGAGCCTACCAGTGGTAATACAGGTGTTGCTCTTGCATTTGTTGCTGCAGCGCGCGGTTACAAGCTAACACTAACAATGCCTGAATCAATGAGCCTAGAACGTCGTAAGCTGCTTAAAGCTCTTGGCGCAAACCTAGTGCTAACTGAAGCACCAAAAGGTATGAACGGCGCGATTGCTAAAGCTGAAGAGATTGTTGCTTCAGACCCAGACAAATACCTACTACTGCAACAATTCAACAACCCAGCGAACCCACAAATTCACGAGCAGACAACTGGCCCTGAAATTTGGGAAGCAACAGATGGTGAGATCGACGTGTTTGTAGCCGGTGTAGGTACAGGTGGCACTATCACTGGAACAAGTCGTTACATTAAAGGTGAAAAAGGCAAAGCCATCACTTCTGTAGCCGTTGAACCAGCAGAATCTCCAGTGATTGCGCAGGCACTTGCAGGTGAAGAAATCAAACCAGCACCACACAAAATCCAAGGTATTGGCGCAGGTTTCATTCCTGGCAACCTAGATTTAGACATTATTGACCGTGTAGAGTCAGTAACTTCTGAAGAAGCAATTGAGATGGCTCAACGCCTAATGAAAGAAGAAGGTATCCTAGCGGGCATCTCATCTGGTGCAGCAGTAGTAGCAGCAAACAGAATTTCGGAACTACCTGAATTTGCAGGAAAAACTATCGTTACTGTACTACCAAGCTCGGGTGAGCGTTACCTTAGTACGGCCCTATTTGCTGGTATCTTTACGGAAAAAGAGAACCAACAATAATATGTGGTCAAATCAATTTTTCGTCCAAAAAAGCCCCATTTAGGGGCTTTTTTGTTGATCCCTGCCTCACCTTTGGTAATATCGGGTCTGTTTTATTTTTCGCTTCAAAATAAAAGAAGCAATAAACAAATTCTGAAAGTCATGAGTACTCAACAAAAGACGACCATGGCTGGATAAAAATTTATAACCAGTCTAAGTTCTAACACGAACATGGCGTACTAGCCTCTAGCGCATTTGAGCTAAAGCAGTTAAGCTAAATCTGGTTACAAACTTACAAAAAATAAATTAATTGGGGTATATAAAATGTACGAGAAGCAAGTAGAAATCACAGCAGAAAACGGTCTTCACACTCGTCCAGCTGCACAGTTTGTTAAAGAAGCAAAATCTTTCGACGCTGACATCACAGTGACTTCTAACGGCAAAAGCGCTAGCGCGAAAAGCCTGTTCAAACTACAAACTTTAGGCCTAGTAAAAGGTACTAACGTTACTATTTCAGCTGAAGGCCCTCAAGCTCAGCAAGCTGTAGACCACCTAGTTGCTCTTATGGATCAACTACACTAATACGGTCTCCTTCTTTCAAAGCCATTTTGCACAGCAAAGTGGCTTTGTTCGAAATAGATAGCAATAAGCGCGACATTAGTCGACGACTTAAAGTCACACATTCTCCCGTTTACAGTTGAACAACTAAGGTAAGGCTATGATTTCAGGCATCCTAGCATCTCCTGGTATTGCTTTCGGTAAAGCACTACTACTTCAAGAAGATGAAATTGTCCTAAACACTCAATCTATCTCAGACGATCAAGTTGAAGCAGAAGTTCAGCGTTTTTTTGACGCTCGTAACAAATCTTCTCAACAACTTGAAGTTGTAAAGCAAAAAGCACTTGAAACTTTTGGCGAAGAAAAAGAAGCAATCTTTGAAGGCCACATCATGCTGCTTGAAGATGAAGAGCTAGAAGAAGAGATTTTAGCACTCATCAAGAAAGACAAAATGCACGCAGACGACGCGATCTACACAGTGATCGAAGAGCAAGCTGTTGCACTAGAGTCGCTTGATGATGAGTACCTAAAAGAACGTGCGACTGATATCCGTGATATCGGTACTCGCTTCGTTAAAAATGCACTAGGCATTAACATTGTGTCTCTAGCAGATATCAATGAAGAAGTTATCCTAGTTGCTTACGATTTAACGCCATCTGAAACGGCACAAATCAACCTAGACTACGTTCTTGGTTTTGCTTGTGACATCGGCGGTCGTACATCTCATACTTCAATCATGGCACGTTCACTTGAGCTTCCAGCTATCGTTGGTACTAACGATATCACTAAGCAAGTTAAAAACGGCGACATGCTTGTGCTAGACGCGATGAACAACAAGATCATCATCAACCCTTCTGACGCTGAATTAGCAGAAGCTAAGAAAATCAAATCTGATTTCGAAGCAGAAGCAGTTGAACTAGCAAAACTAAAAGATTTACATGCTGAAACTCTAGACGGTCACCGTGTAGAAGTTTGTGGCAACATCGGTACAGTAAAAGACTGTGACGGTATTCTGCGTAACGGTGGTGAAGGCGTTGGTCTGTACCGTACTGAATTCTTATTCATGGACCGTACTGCACTTCCTACTGAAGAAGAGCAATACGTTGCTTACAAAGAAGTAGCGGAAGCAATGGAAGGCGAGTCAGTGATTATCCGTACTATGGATATCGGTGGCGATAAAGACCTACCATACATGGACCTTCCACAAGAGATGAACCCTTTCCTAGGCTGGCGTGCAGTACGTATCAGCTTGGATCGTCGTGAAATTCTACGTGACCAACTACGTGGTATCCTACGTGCATCTGCACACGGTAAACTACGCATCATGTTCCCAATGATCATTTCTGTTGAAGAGATCCGTGAACTGAAAAAAGCAATCGAAGAGTACAAAGTTGAACTTCGCGCTGAAGGCCTAGCTTTCGATGAAGAAATCGAAATCGGCGTAATGGTTGAGACTCCAGCAGCAGCTGCAATCGCACACCACCTAGCGAAAGAAGTATCTTTCTTCTCTATCGGTACTAACGACCTAACGCAATATACACTTGCGGTAGACCGTGGTAACGAAATGATTTCTCACCTATACAACCCACTATCTCCAGCGGTTCTTCTTGTTATCAAGCAAGTAATCGATGCTTCTCACAAAGAAGGTAAATGGACAGGTATGTGTGGCGAACTAGCAGGTGATGAGCGTGCAACTCTACTTCTTCTTGGTATGGGTCTAGATGAGTTCTCTATGAGCGGTATCTCTATCCCTAAAGTTAAGAAAGTAATCCGTAACTCTAACTTCGCTGAAGTTAAAGCTATGGCTGACGAAGCACTATCTCTACCTACAGCTGCAGAAATTGAAGCTTGTGTAGAAAAGTTCATCGCTGAGAAAACTCAGTAATCACCAAGAGCTTAATGAAGTTAGACGGCTAAAAATAGTCGTCTAATTTGTTAGATTGGTATAGTATATTCTACAGAATAAAACTAAACGTTAGGAGCATGACACAATGGGTCTGTTTGACAAACTGAAAAAGCTTGTATCTGATGACAGCGCTGATGCTGGTGCAATCGAAATCATCGCACCTCTTTCTGGTGAAATCGTAAACATCGAAGACGTGCCAGATGTAGTTTTCGCTGAAAAAATCGTTGGTGATGGCATTGCTATCAAACCAGCTGGCGATAAAATGGTAGCTCCAGTTAACGGTACTATCGGTAAAATCTTCGAAACAAACCACGCATTCTCTATCGAGTCTGACGACGGTATTGAGCTTTTCGTTCACTTCGGTATCGATACTGTTGAACTTAAAGGCGAAGGCTTCACTCGTGTAGCTGAAGAAGGTCAATCTGTTAAAGCTGGTGACACAATCATCACTTTCGACCTTGCGCTTCTAGAAGAGAAAGCAAAATCTACGCTTACTCCAGTTGTTATCTCTAACATGGACGAAATCAAGGAGCTGAACAAGCTTTCTGGTTCTGTAACTGTTGGCGAAACTCCAGTTCTTAAAGTAACTAAGTAATCCCGATTACTTATCTGCTTTAATTAAAACGCTACCTAAGGGTGGCGTTTTTTGTGCCTGCTATATTTGTCGAGTTCCTTAACCGACGGTTCTGACTGCCGCTCTTCACCTCATTGTAGACAGCCCCTCAATAAGCCACAGCAATACCAATCCTTAATTGCCAACTAACCGCCCTACTTTGTTATTAAACCAAGTTAAACGCCATCCTAGGCGCTGAACCTGCATGTTAGATCATGCGGTATGACTTCAGGTAGACAACAGATCTCTGATATCTCGCTCAGCTCGATTTCGAGATGACGAATGTTGACCACATTACTTATTCCTGGTTATTCACCTATGTGAAAGGCAGTTAGCGCTATCTAGTTTATTATCTTTCGACCACAACAAGAGCCTAATGTCTAATCCGAATCAAGCCTCGACCAAAAGCAGATTCCTGATACCTCGCTCTGCTCGGTTCTGGAATGACGAAAGGCTGCTTCAATGCAATAGATGATGGAAGTATCATTTCCCGGTCCCGTTATTCCCTACAGCGAGGGACGAGCGTGATAGGGAACCGCGCTTTTGCTACTTTCAGCATTACGGCACTTTTCCAAATTCACCTTCGCTAAATAACAGGCAATAAAAAACCCAGCCGAAGCTGGGTTTGTTTAGCGCTCATCTCTCACCACGAGCTAATTTGTGGAAGCCTAACGTTGACGCTTGTGATCAACAACGCTTAAAGTCAACGTGGCCTTTCAACCGATTAACCTAGTAGGCTAAGTGCCGAGTTCGGAGCTTGCTTCGCTTGTGCAAGAATTGAACTTGAAGCCTGTGAAAGAATCTGAGACTTAGTCATATTAGTCGTTTCTTTAGCGAAATCGGTATCTTTGATACGGCTCTTAGATGCATTAACGTTTTCGTTGATGTTGTCTAAGTTGTTAATTGCGTGGTCGAAACGGTTTTGGAAAGCACCAAGCTCAGAACGATGGCTATCTACATATTTAAGTGCCGCATCGATAACAGCTACAGATTCTTGAGCGCCACCAACAGACGTTACGTCGATAGTATCAACCGTTACTTGCTTAGCCTCTAGCGTTTTTGGGTCTTCAGGTTTAGCACCTGCTGTCATGCCTAGTTCATCTGATAAAGCACCAGAAAATGCAATTTCCCCATCAACTTTGTTGTTACCAGCGAAGATTTGCAGTTTACCTTCTTCATCAATTGACGCTTTTACTAGGTCTTGTTGACCGTTAATGTAAGTCGCTAGCTCTTCGATATCATCGCCTGCTTTAGCAGAGATGTTGATTTCTCGTTGGTCACCGAAGCTATCTTTTAATGACATGGTTAAGTCATTAGCACCAGCTGTTACACCCCAATCTTTACCTTTAGCTTCTGTAAATTGGTAGCTGTTGCCGCCCATTTGGTCGTTATCAGAACGCATGTCTTTCAGCTGAAGCATTACTGCCTCACCATTGTCTGCACCAATTTGGAATGACTTAGTACCGTGAGTACCGTTAAGCAGCTTGTTGCCACCAAAAGATGTGGTTTCAGCGATACGATTTAATTCATCATTAAGCGCCGTTACTTCTTCTTGGATTGCTACACGGTCAGATTTAGTATTTGAACCGTTTGTTGATTGCAAAGACAAATCACGCATACGTTGTAGAATGTTTGATGTTTCATTCATCGCACCTTCTGCTGTTTGAGCGATAGAGATACCATCGTTCGCGTTACGTACAGCAACATCAAGACCGCGGCTCTGAACGTTCAAACGGTTCGAGATTTGTAGGCCAGCAGCGTCATCTTTTGCGCTGTTGATTTTAGAACCTGAAGATAGACGTTCCATTGATGTTTGTTGAGCGCTGTTTGCACTGTTTAGGTAACGTTGTGCTGTCATTGCTGATACGTTGGTATTTACATTCACTGCCATGGTGATTTCTCCAATTGATTTTCCGGTATAGCGGCTTCCGACGTCTCGGAAAACCAAGTAGTTATCTCTAAGTTACTTTTAATAACGGCGTGAATGCTGAAACCTTTAGAAAAAAAGCAACAAAATTAAAGAAATAGCGAGAAAGGATAAGAAAGCGTGACTGGCAGTGAAATTATCAAAAAAAGATGAGAAAAAGGCTAAAGTTGTCGAAAAGTCAGCCGGGGGAAATATTGTATTTTAATTAACCAAAGGACTTTAGTTAACCGAGAATACCTTTATAAGAATTGACCTAATTTATTAGCCTAGCAGCGTTAAAGCTAAGTTCGGCGCTTGCTTAGCTTGAGCTAAAATAGTGGTACTGACTTGCTGCAGTATTTGTTGTTTGAGCATTTGAGTGGTTTCTTTGGCGTAGTCTGTATCTTTGATTCGACTGTTTGATGCCCCCAAGTTCTCATGAACATTTTCAAGGTTATTAATCGCATGATCAAAGCGGTTTTGCATCGCCCCGAGTTCAGAACGGTGACTATCAACATACTTCATCGCTGTATCCAAAATAGACACGGCGCGCTGTGCTCCACCAACATCAGTGACATTAATATCATCGACTGACTCGTAATAACCCGCCGACATCGAAAGCTCACTGGCTAACGAGCCTGAGAAAGAGATCGTGCCTGCCGTGTCTTCGCCTGACATGTAGATCTGAAGCTGCCCTTCATCATTGACGGAAGCCGAAACCAGATCCGTTTGACCATTGATATAAGTCGCTAGCTCTTCAATGTCATCGCCCGCCTTGGCATTAATGTTGATCTCTTGAGGCTGACCAAAACGATCGGTAAACGCCATCGTCATATCTGTCTGGTTGGATTTAACTTCCCACGAGTCACTTGCCATGCCATTGGCAACATAGCTAAAGCCGCCCATGTTGATATCATCGGTGCGCATGTTTTTCAAACCTATCTGCACCGCCTCACCAGAGCTACCACCGATTTGAAATGACGAGCTACCAAAACTGCCGTTAAGGAGCTTTTTCCCACCAAATGAAGTGGTTTCCGCAATTCGGTTCAACTCATCATTTAAGGCGGTTACTTCTTCTTGAATAGCCGTCCTTTCCGATTGGCTATTCGAACCATTAGTCGCTTGCAGTGACAGGTCTCGCATGCGTTGCATGATATTGGTGGTTTCATTCATCGCCCCTTCTGCTGTCTGCATAATGGAGATACCGTCGTTAGCATTTCGAACCGCAACATCGATGCCGCTCATCTGTGCTTCTAATCGATTGGAGATTTGTAAGCCAGCAGCATCGTCTTTTGCACTATTAATACGACTCCCTGAAGCCAAGCGCTCCAAAGATTGGTTCAGCATGTTATTGGCATTAGAGAGATTCCTCTGAGCCACTAATGCTGAAACATTCGTATTAACAGTTATAGCCATAGACCTTCACTTACAAAAAGATGAATAAAACTTACGATTGCTCTTGTATCGACCTATTTATATAAAACTTTAAAAAAAAGGAGCCATGAGGCTCCCTTTGTTTATTCTATTTGAGACGACTTACTTAATCGTTAGTACACTCAACATCTCAGCTGAAGGAGCAAAGTAGTAAGCGCCAGTAACGGCTTTAGTAAAGCGAAGCAGTTGGTCTGTTTTGCCATCTGTTTCGCCGTACATACTCTCTAACATCGCATCAAAATTATGACGAACGTTACAGTAAGCAATGAACAGTAAGCCGTGATCGCCCGTTGCTGTGCCGTAAGGCAGGCTATGACGAACGATTTTAAGACCCTTGCCTTCTTCTTTGATATCCACACGGCCAACGTGAGACGCCGCTGGAACATCGTCTAGCTCGATCGAATCTGGCTTGGTACGGCCAACCACTTTCTCTTGTGCCGATACGTTTAATCTATTCCAAGCTGGCAGGTTATGCACAAAACGCTGCACCATTACGTAGCTACCACCTGCGAATTCACCTTCAGGCACAATCGCCACTTCAGCACGCTGCGCGTCTTTCGGGTTTTCAGTGCCATCAACGAAATCAGTCATGTCACGTGAGTCTAGGAAACGGTAACCGTAAGTTTCATCTACCACTTCCACGTCCGCAGCTACTTCAGATAGCAATTTACGTAGGATGAAGAAGTGTAGGTCATGTCGGTTTGAATGACAGTGAATCAGAACATCAGACAGTGTGCTCGGTGCTGTGATATCACCTTCACCAAGCGCAGGAAAATCAATTAGATCAGAGGGAGCAGCTTGCTCGAACTTATCCCAAAAAGTTTTTGAGAACGCTATCGACGCCGTTAGGTTCGCATCAGGTTGAGTTTGGTTTAGCTCGTCGATTAGAGTCGGAAGCTTTTGAATTTCTGCTAGTACATTAGCAGTATTAGCGTTCACTTTAAGTTGAACGTAAAGAGCGAAAGGCCCAGCTTCAGGCAAAATAGCACTTTGAACGTTAGGCTGCTCATTTAAAACATTAAGCATAGATTATTCCTTCCAGTTTTAGCTTCTAAGTATAATTGTGAATGGTACAAATGTTTTGATGAGAATCAGTCTTCGTGCTCAACCACTTTAAAGCAATCCCTAGCGGCATGGCTATTGGTTAAATAAAGCGCTAACCAGAGGAGCAATAATAGGGTGATAGCATTTGACCAACGGAACCATCCGTTATCCAAATAGATTAAATAAATTGTATGGGAGCCCTGTGCCAAGATAGCCATCATGGTAACCCAACGCCCCCATGACACGACTTTGTTAAGGCGCTTTCTATCTGGAGATCTTAGTCCAAACAACCACATCAATAACAAACTAGGGACACTCAACGCAATCCCGACATAAAACATCTGGTGGTCTGGATAGATGGTCTCAAGAATATCCGTTCCCGACTCTCGGCTTGCGCCCGCAACAATGAAAACGACCAAAGCTTTCGCAAGAAACAGCCAACCTAACCATAATAAGATTGGGGCTTTCAAAAAGCCGTGTTTATCGTATTGTTCTATGGAGTACCGCACAACTCTCACTTTCACTTGTTTTCAAACCAACACTTTAACGCAAATCATTCATACTTAACTAGGTTTGCGTTATCTTATTGGTTAATCCGTTTTAATTGTCGAACTCAGTATGAAAAAGAAAACTAATACACCGTCTGTTGAATCTCAACAAGAAGCACTGAAGATAGCCAAAGCGACGCAAAAGCCAGCTCAAACCAAAGAACAAACAAAATTAATTGCTCAAGGTATCGAAAAAGGCATCGCACTTTATAAGAAACAGCAAAAAGAACGCAGCCGCCAAGCCGATAAAGCAAGAAAACGCGTACAGAAAGAGAAGCAAACTCAACAAACTAATCTAGACGAAGAGAACAATGTAGACACAATTGTTGAAACAACATCAAATCACGCCAACAAATTGTCGTGGTTACTATTGATCGCAAGCTGGGTAGGTTTCGCGATTTATTTGATGAAATAGCAGGATAAATGTATGAAAAAAGAATTAGTCGCTTTAGCTATGACAGGCATATTAGTTGGGTGCACGACACCGACAACAGTCCCACATAGCGAATCTGACCAAGTACAAATGGATTACCACGGACTGATTGATATCAACGAGTGCGAATATAAAGGCGAAGTGACCGGCAGCGAAGGTCACTGGTATAGTTACCTGTTTTACCCGAACGACACTCTAATTCAAGGCGCAATGAATGAGCTAAAGTCCAATGCTATTGGATTAGGTGCGGACACCGTAATTTTCACACTTCCCCAAGATTTTGCGACTTCCGTAACCATGTTGGGCACCGCTTATCGGTGTCGCTAATTCGACTTATCGCTAATCGGTAAGGAGAAGAAAGAAGAAAGCCAGCTTTCGCTGGCTTATGCACTAAATCCAAGGCTTGTTGCTATATCGCCTTTACGCTGGATAACCCATTGACTGTCAAATGGCCCCCAGTCGGATAATTGGTAATAGCCATCATTATGACGTCGCCCATCTTGAACAAACATAAGTTCAATACCGATCCCCGGTAACGCCTTGAGTACATCTTGAATAGTACGACGAGGCCACCCCGTTTTTTCGATGAGTTTAGGCACATTTGGCCTATCAAGGCTTTCCACTAACAATGCTAAATATAGCCGCCTTGCAAAAACAGGACTCAACTCCATTGACACCTCCTATATATGTGCAACTCAATTATTTCTTTTTTTGCTGACAACATGTTGAGGCTGATCAATAAGTCTCCAATAGTGACATTTTCTTACTGTTTTTTTTCACTCTATGAAATATTCCTCACTCTATTTTGTCTGAATTGCCGCTTCCTGATAGGATTCAACTCATAACAACGAAATAAAATCACCCAAAGGAAGAATAATGACTATCACTATGTTTGGCATTCCGAATTGCGACACCATCAAAAAAGCAAAAAAATGGCTAGAAGCTGAAGGTATTGAGTTCGAATTTCACGATTATCGTAAACAAGGCATCACCGAAGAGTTGGTAACAAGCTTCTGTTCAGAGCTTGGTTGGGAGCTTGTGCTAAACAAACGTGGGACGACTTACCGCCAACTTTCTCAAGAGCAAAAAGACACGCTAACGGAAGAAAAAGCCGTTGCTCTGCTTGTTGAACAACCAGCAATGATCAAGCGCCCTATCTTGAAAGTCGATGGCAAGCTTCATATTGGCTTCAAAGCTGATCAATACGCTGCTATTTTTGCGTAATCAGCTGTATTAGAACAGATAACAAAGCGTTGAACTTCCCCTGTTCAACGCCTGAAATTAATGACTAGACGTTTAATTTAAACAAGGAACTCAAGGATGACAGACAGCCCAACTTTGGCTCTGGCAAAAGACCTAATCAGCCGTCAATCGGTAACACCAGAAGATGCAGGCTGCCAAGACCTGATGATTGAACGCTTAAAAGCGCTAGGTTTCGAAATCGAAGTGATGGTATTTGAAGATACGACGAACTTCTGGGCTCGCCGTGGTACCGAAGCCCCCCTATTTGCTTTTGCTGGTCACACTGATGTTGTACCTGCAGGCCCAATTGAGCAGTGGAACACTAAGCCATTTGAACCGACTATCGTAGATGGTTTCCTACACGGTCGCGGCGCGGCAGATATGAAAGGTTCTCTGGCTTCAATGGTTGTGGCTGTAGAACAGTTCATTGCTAAGCACCCTGATCACACAGGCTCAATCGGTTTCCTTATCACGTCAGATGAAGAAGGCCCGTTCATCAACGGGACAGTGCGCGTTGTCGAAGCATTGATGGCTCGTGGTGAGAACATCGACATGTGTATTGTTGGCGAACCATCAAGTACTGAGTACGTAGGTGATGTCGTAAAGAACGGCCGTCGTGGTTCTATCACTGGCGATCTAACGATTAAAGGCACACAAGGTCACGTTGCCTACCCTCACCTTGCGAACAACCCGGTACACAGCTCCCTGCTTGCGATCAATGAATTGGCGACGACCGAGTGGGACAAAGGTAATGATTATTTCCCACCAACCAGCTTCCAGATCCCAAATGTAAGTGCGGGCACTGGCGCATCAAACGTGATTCCTGGTGAATTTAATGTTCAGTTTAACCTTCGCTTTAGCACAGAGTTAAACAACGACATCATCGTTGAAAGAATCACAAATACACTCGACAAGTACGATTTCGAATACGATTTAAAATGGACATTCAATGGCGACCCGTTCTTAACCGACGCAGGCTCGTTGCTTGATGCTATTGTCGATGCAGTAGGTCACGTGAATGATGTCAAGCCAGCACTGCTTACCACAGGTGGTACTTCTGACGGACGCTTTATTGCGCGCATGAAAGGACAAGTGGTAGAACTAGGCCCTGTGAATGCAACCATTCACAAGGTTAACGAGTGCGTGAAAGTGGCTGATTTAGAGAAACTAACCGACATGTACGAAAGAACACTAGTGAACCTGTTCGCTAAATAGTTCTTTCATCAGCGATTAATAGCATCTAATTATTGAGAGACACGTTATGACACCAGAGCAGCTTACCGGACAATCAGATTCTCATCTGGAACCTAGCCTGATTGGCAGCAAAACCTTCTTGGTCCACAGTGATGTCAAAGATGACCTAAACAATTTGATTGAAGCTGCTCAAGTCGCTGGTTTTAAAATGGAGATTGCCAGTGGCTTTCGCGACTATGAAAGGCAATCTCTGATTTGGAACCGCAAGTTTTCTGGTGAAGCACCGATATTAGACTCAGAAAGCCAACCACTGGATGCTTCAACACTCAGTGAACATCAAAAGTTGTCGGCGATTCTTAGGTGGTCTGCGCTTCCCGGAGCGAGTCGTCACCATTGGGGTTGTGACTTTGATGTCTTTGCTCGTAATCACTTACCTGAGGGGACTCAGCTACAACTGGAACCATGGGAATACCTCACTGGCCACCAGCAAGTGTTTTACCAATGGCTGTCTGCCAACGCATCTCAGTTTGGATTCTTCTTTCCTTACAGCCAAGACCTTGGTGGTGTGGCGATAGAACCTTGGCATATAAGCCACCGTAAAGTTTCACAGTTGTGTTTATCACAGTTATCTCCCACTTTACTTGGCAAGCAACTCCAATCTAAGCCAATATTAGGGTATGAAATTATTGCGGAGCAGCTAGACGAGATCTATGCGCGCTTCGTGGCGAATATCAGTCATTAGGAGCGCTTATGTTAGAGTGGCTTACAAACCCTTGGGTTATCATCATCATCGTGGTTAGCGTTGTGGTGGGTAATATTGCTGCGCTCAAACAGACCGCTAATATGGATCTGACAGGTCGTAACAAAACAGAAAAAGACTTAGACAAGCTCAATCAATTGGATAAACAGAACCAAGAGAAAGCTCAAAAAGATGAGTCGACTGACAGCAAAAACATTTAGCTTAACGCCCTTGATGCGCTAGCCCCAACAAGTCAGGTGCGTGTGACTCCTTGTTAGCGAAATAACAACATAAATTGACAACACGCACATAAAACACTGACTAACAAACATAAAAAAGAGGACATTGTATGTCCTCTTTTTTTTCTTCTAAATTTGCTCAGTGCTTATTCAGATTTTGCTTCTTTCTTGTCTTTGGTTTGGTCTGCAACGTGTGCTAATACCGGTACCATTGACTTAAGTAGCTCTTCTTCTACAGGCTTACCTGTTGCATCCGTTACGTTGATCGATGTACGGTTGCCAAGATCACCAAACAAGAAGGTGTAAGTACCTGGCGCTAAGTCAATAGGCTGTAGGCCAATCTCTTCCCAGAATTCATCATCTGGCGCGGCATACTTAGCTTTCACTGTACCTTGAGACTGGTTACGCTCTTCAAGTTCGAAGCCCATCGTCGGTAGCAAGGTAGGTAGACGTTGCCACAATACATTGTATGGTGTACGAGCAATGATCACAGGGAAACCACTGCGGTCCGACCCCATTGAAATAGGAATACGTTTCACCAACTCTTGTGCTTTCAGTGCCGCTTCAGCACGAAGATCTGCATCGTATCTCGCCATCACTAGGTTCGTTAGGAACGCGTTGTAGCGTTCTTTATTGGTTGCCGATACTGGCTTCTCTTCAGAACCTTCACGCCAATCAATCAGGTTAATCTTGAAACCATGGCGATTGTTCGCCTGAAAACGTGAGATAGAGTAGCGGCTACCAATCTCAACTTCTTCATCTTCAGAAACCCACGTAACCCAATCAGTCTCAATGTCATTTTCTGACTGTTCACGAATGCCGATATTACGCTGGGTCAGCATATCTACAGCCGTTTGCCATACTCGGTCAGCCTCTTCAGCACGAAGGAGCCATAACGTCACTTCACCATTTTGACGCTCAGTACGAGCACCTGGGATCAGTTCAAGAACCTGTTGAGGAGGACGAATATCCACTTGACGACCGGTACCACCACTGAATTCACCGCTTGGGATATCAAAGTTTGGGTAAAACTGAGGCTGAGCATCTTCAGGCAATTGCCATTGTGAAAACTCAGGTGTTTCTAAGTATTCAAAATCATCTTTGGCTTGGCGACGTTGAGTCGGGCTGCCAGAACATGCTGTAAGAACGAAAACAGCCAGTGAACCGATCACTAGCTGGTGAGAATACTTCATTTATACTCCTAAATGCCGAAGGTTCGCTTCGGCATTGCTTTATACGTTTTTAGTAAATGCACGCTTCAGTCATTGCTTGAGCAACAACAGGTTGAGCTGGTTTTGACAGTTCAGTCAGTGGTAGACGTAAGCCACCTTCAGCAATCAGACCCATTTTGTGAACCGCCCATTTTACGGGAATAGGGTTAGACTCAACGAACAAATTCTTATGTAGAGGCATCAAACGCTCATTGATCGCTTCTGCTTCCTCAAACTTGCCCTCCTTCGCTAGCTTGAACATAGTCGCCATATCAGCAGCTGCAACATTGTTCGTTACAGAGATCACGCCATCGCCACCACGCTTAACAAATTCAAGACCAGTTAAGTCATCACCACTTAGTAAGATAAAGTCTTCGCCACAAAGTTCACGGTGAATTGCAATTCTTTCGAGATCACCCGTCGCATCTTTAAGTGCAACGATGTTTTCGATCTCTGCAAGGCGAGCAACCGTTTCTGGCAACAAGTCTACCGCAGTGCGACCAGGTACATTGTAAAGGATCTGTGGAACGTCACTGACTTCAGCAATTGCTTTGTAATGTTGGTACAAACCTTCTTGAGTCGGTTTGTTGTAGTACGGCGTTACGCTCAGGCAACCAGCAATACCAGAACCATTGAGCAAACGGCTGAAAAGTACAGATTCGTGAGTTGCGTTTGCACCCGTACCAGCTATAACAGGAATACGGCCATCAGCAAATTCAACGACCTTATTGACGACTTTGACATGCTCTTCAATAGTGAGTGTTGAAGACTCACCAGTTGTGCCAACCGCAACCAGACCATCACTACCTGCTGCAACATGGTGATCAACTAACTTTTTAAGGCTGTCGAAATCCACTTCACCATCTGTATTAAATGGTGTAACTAGCGCAACGATACTTCCTGAAAACATGTCTATCTCCCTTAATTTATTCTTTTTGCATGTTACTGTAAGCCAATCAATAAACACAAGACATTAAAGTGGCTTACCAGCAACATCTGCAGTAAATATTGTCGTATGTTTGAGGTAAAACGACTTATAACCGCGTTCGACCTAGAATTTGGGTAACCTACACTCAATCTAGCGAATAGCTCAGCACTCGATGTCAGTAACAAGTAAGCAATACTCTCACACCACTCTTTGAATTTTGAACACTCTAAATATTCCTATTACTTGTTACATATTTGAAGCAAAGTACCTCATAAAAGCCCCAAGCACACACTTATTCCTCTAGCTAACTGTGCTAACATGCATGAATCAATGGAATATAAGAGACGTGATTTTATGACTCAACATCTAGTAATCACAGCTGTGGGCACAGATCGCCCAGGTGTATGCAACCAAGTGGTTCATTTAGTCACCCAATCAGGCTGTAACATTATTGATAGCCGTATCGCTCAATTTGGCGAAGAATTTACGCTTATCATGCTACTGTCTGGAAAGGCAAACAACATCACCCGCGTTGAAACCACCCTGCCCTTGCTTGGACAAGAGCACGACTTGATTACGATTATGAAGCGAACCTCAACTCATGATGTTATTGAGAACTCTTACACAGTAGAGGTGTTCGTTGAGTCAGACGATAAAATCGGCCTTACCGAGCAGTTTACCCAGTTCTTCGCAGACCGAAACATCGGCCTCGATTCGTTAAGTGCGCGAACCATCAATAAATCTAAAGTTCAGCTCGACAACGACCAATTCCATATCTCTATTACCGCTTCTGTGCAATCAGAATGTAATTTGATGCAGCTACAAGAAGAATTCGACGCGCTGTGTCAGAGCCTATCCGTACAAGGCTCGCTCAACTTTATCAAAAACAGTTTTTAAAAAGGAAATATCATGAATACGCTAACGGCTGGTGTTCCAGCACCTGCTTTTTCTCTTCCAGATCAAGATGGCAATATCGTATCTCTTGGTGACTTCAAAGGTAAAAAAGTCCTTTTCTATTTTTACCCAAAAGCAATGACTCCAGGTTGTATTGTGCAAGCGGAAGGCCTGCGTGATATCAAAGCACAGCTTGATGATCTGAATGTGGTTGTTCTAGGTGTGAGTGTTGACCCAGTTAAACGCTTACCAAATTTCGTTGCGAAGAAATCTCTGAACTTCACACTTCTATCTGATGAAGACCACAGTGTTGCTGAACAGTTTGGTGTTTGGGGCGAGAAGAAATTTATGGGCAAAGTGTACGACGGTCTTCACCGTATTAGCTTCCTAATTGATGAAGAAGGTCAGATTGAACATGTCTTCAACAAGTTCAAAACAAAGACTCACCACGAAGTGGTTCTAGACTACTTCAATCCAGAAGCTTAATGTTGATTTTAGTGAGTTGATTCTCTAAATTCGCACCTAGCGAATCTAAATACACTACTCACTACTAAGCCAAATGCCAAAAGGCCGAATATCATGGATATTCGGCCTTTTTGTACTTATTAAAATTGATAGCGCATTCAAATTGATAGCGCGTTCAATTACGATTGGTGTTCAGGGTCATCATCGAGAGCGTGACTCGGTAAGGCATTCCAAACCGCTTTCACTAGCGTGGCTAGAGGGATCGCAAAGAACACTCCCCAGAACCCCCACAGTCCGCCAAACACCAACACCGCTACAATAATCGCTACTGGGTGTAGGTTCACTGCTTCAGAGAACAGAACAGGAACGAGCACGTTACCATCTAACGCTTGGATAATACCGTAAGCGAGAAGCAACCAATAAAACTGAGGTTCTAAGCCCCACTGGAACAGGCCAACAATCGCGACTGGAACGGTCACAGCCGCCGCACCGATGTAAGGAATCAATACCGAGAAACCAACCGCAACAGCCAGCAGTGCTGAATAACGTAAATCCAGAATCGCAAAGGTTACGTAGCTGACACCACCGACGATCAAAATCTCAAGCACCTTACCGCGAATGTAATTTGAGATTTGTTGATTCATCTCTACCCAAACCTTGGTCGCTAGACGACGGTTCTTAGGCAGAACACCACTTGCCATACTGATCATCTCTTCTTTGTCTTTCAAAAGGAAGAAAATCAGCAGCGGTACAAGAATCAGGTAAACCGCAAGCGTCGCCAAACTAACAAGAGAAGCTAAAGAGCCCTTCACAACGCTTTCGCCAAAGCCTAATGCTTTGTTTTTCGCATTGGACACAATCGATTCTACGATCTGCAGGTTTGCTAGTTCAGGGTAACGCTCAGGAATGGTTGCGATGAACTTCTGTAAGCCACCATACATGCTTGGAATATCATTGATAAGGTTACCTACCTGTTCCCAAATCGTTGGTACTAGACCAAACAGCGCAAGTAACATCACGCTAAAGAACATTAAAATCACCAACATCACTGATGGGGTTCTTGGAACACCGAGTCTTTGAAGTTGAGTAACCGGCCACTCAAGCAGATAAGCCAAAACAATAGCCACCAAAAGTGGGGCAATGAGGTGACCAAAGAAGTAGATCGTAATAAAGCCGAAGAGAATGATGGCAACCAAGCTGACAGCATGGGGATCAGAGAAACGTCGTTTATACCAACGATTGACCATTTCAAGCATTTGACTGCAATTCCTTTTTAGTGACGAGGAGATGATGGTAATTAGAGCAAACCTCTACGATGACGTCATAGGCTTGCTTAGACAAAAAAGTAACAATATCTTTCATCGAGCTGTTATCAGAGACATAAATTGACAATGATTGCCCTACTTCTAACTTTACACTGTGACGCTTGGCTAATAATAGTGCCATTGGACAGCGCTCTTGGCGTAAATCTAGAATATTAGGTGTCATTCTTTAGCTCGATGCTTATTATAAGGGTCGTATTGTAATCTGTTTTTGAAAACGCGCCATCATTCATTCATCTTCCTTCATGATAGCGCACGCACTTGATAAAGGTTACATCAGATAGAGAACCAATTTGCATTGCACTTGTCTTACTGTCAGAAGAAACGGAGTATTACTGACTAATATGTTTAAACGCGCTCGCTCAATTGCTTGCTTATGCATCGCAGCTACATTAAGCACTCCAACGTTGGCAAATACCAATGGTTTGGAGCTTCCCGATATCGGCACCGCGGCTGGCGGCACACTCACTATCGACCAAGAACTTATCTATGGTGATGCCTACATGCGCATCATCAGAAGCAGCCAGCCTATCGTAAACGACCCGGTTCTAAACCAATACATTGACACGCTTGGCCATCGCCTTGTTGCGAACGCAAATGATGTAAAGACACCTTTCCAGTTCTTTATGATCCGTGACCGAAACATCAACGCTTTTGCTTTTTTTGGTGGTTATGTTGCTTTGCACTCAGGTTTGTTCTTGCATGCACAGTCTGAAAGTGAACTCGCTTCCGTATTGGCGCACGAAATCGCGCACGTTACCCAGCGTCACTTAGCACGTAGTATGGAAGATCAAGCTCGCCGCTCTCCTGCAACCATCGCAGCACTGGCCGCTTCTGTATTATTAGCGATTGCAGCACCAGAAGCCGGTATCGCAGCGATCACTGCAACAACTGCTGGTAACATGCAAAGCCAAATAAACTACACCCGAAGTAATGAAAAAGAAGCCGACCGCTTTGGCATCAACACGCTGGCAAAAGCAGGGTTCGATGTAAACGCGATGCCACGTTTCTTTGGTCGCTTAGCTGATGAATACCGCTATGCAAGCACACCGCCACCAATGCTATTAACTCACCCGTTGCCTGAAGACCGAATCACAGATTCACGCGCTCGTGCTCGTAGCTATACCCCACTAAAACTGGCTCCGTCATTGGATTACCATTTAGCAAGAGCCCGTATTGTTGCGCGCTATGCTGGTATCAATAATGATGCAGCTCTTGATTGGTTTGAGCGAAAGCTGAAGAAAGCCCCCAAAGCCTTGGTTCCATCATTAGAGTATGGACAAGCACTGGTTTACCTAGATTCAAAAAAACTAGATAAAGCAGAACCGATTCTGACCAAGCTGATGAATAGCGACCCAACCAACTTGTTCTATCTGGATGCTATTTCAGATCTGCACATTGAACAGAAAAAGCCTGAGATTGCGATTAAAGAACTTAAGTCAGCACTTGAGCGTCAACCAAACAACTCAGTTCTAACCATAAACTACGCCAATGCACTGATCGAAAATGAAGACCTACAGGAAGCCGTTCGCGTGTTGCAACGTTACACGCACGATAACCCGAACGACACCAATGGGTGGTACCTGCTTTCAAAGGCAAATACAAACCTTGGTAACAGCGATGAAGAACTGTCTGCTAGGGCAGAGATCTTGGCACTGCAAGCCAACTGGAACAAAGCGATTCAGTACTACACGCAGGCGAGCCAAATCGCGGAACTAGGCAGCCTAAAACAAGCACGTTATGACGCTCGAATTGATCAACTAATGATACAGCGCGAACGCTTCTTATCGTTGCAATAAGTATAATGACTGGTAGCGAAGCTCGTTGCCAAAATACAAAGAAAGCTCGACGTTACACAATAAGAAGCCACTCAGTTGGCTTCGACTGAACGATTAAATCAAAAACAATAATGAGGAAGAACCATGTCTGTCGTGATTTATCATAACCCACGCTGCTCAAAGAGCCGTCAAACTCTCGAACTGCTTGAAGCAAACGGCGTACAGCCAGAGGTGATCAAATACCTAGATACGCCTTTGACTGTTGAACAGCTGAAAGTGCTTTTCACTCAGCTTGGTTTTGAGAGTGTTCGCGACATGATGCGTACCAAAGAAGCGGATTACAAAGAAGCGAACCTTGGTGACGCATCAGTGACTGATGAAGATCTTTTCGCTGCGATGGCAACGAATCCAAAACTGTTTGAACGTCCAGTAGTTGTCGCGAACAACAAAGCAAAAATTGGTCGTCCACCAGAACAAGTACTAGAGATTCTGTAATCCAATATGAGCATCAACATTCTTGTTCTCTACTATAGTCGACACGGCAACACCCAAGCGCTAGCAAGGCAAATCGCTCGAGGGGTGGAATCCATCCCGAACTGCGAAGCCATGCTAAGAACGGTGAACAACGTGTATACGGTAGAAGAGCAGCCGGATTCGCGCTATCAACCAACAGATCCTATTGCGACCTTACAAGATCTCCGTTCTTGCGATGGTTTAGCACTCGGCAGCCCAGTATGGTTTGGCAATATGGCAGGGCCAATGAAGCACTTTTGGGATAGCACAACATCGTTATGGATTAATGGCGATCTCATCGATAAACCAGCTTGTGTATTTACTTCCTCTTCATCACTACATGGTGGTCAAGAGACGACACAGCAAAGCATGATGCAGCCTCTACTTCATCATGGCATGTTAGTCGTGGGCATCCCCTATTCAGAACCTGCGCTGCACACCACTCAAACCGGTGGCACACCTTACGGTGCAAGCAGCACTGGAGAGAGCGCTTCATTAAGCAAAGAAGAAATTGAGTTGGCGAAAAACCTAGGCAAACGCGTAGCGCGCATCGCTATTAACCAGAAGGGAATGCCTCAATGATGTATATGTCAGAGAGACCGATGTCTCCCAAAACCAAGCTATTTCGCTACCTTGCTTTAACGGGCAATTTGTCGCTTTTATTCTGGGTGGTTGCTTGGCAGATGACACTTTCACCGCACCCTCACCTCAGTAATGTAACACTGGCGATGGCTTGGGCTATACCGCTGTTACTACCATTACCGGGAATATTATCGGGCAAACCTTATACGCATGCTTGGGCGAATTTCGTCTTAATGCTCTACTTCCTACACGCGTTAACTATTATGTATGTAGACGGTGGAGAGCGCTTGTTAGCCGCTGTAGAACTGCTTTTGACGACTCTAGGCTTCGCAGGCAATATATTATTTACCCGTTTTAGAGCCAAAGAGTTAGGCATCAAGTTGAAGCGCCTTTCCGAAGTAGAAAAGAAAGAGAAAGCTAAATTCGAGCAATAATATTGATTCGATGCTCTAGATCTGACATGACAACAGATAAACAAAAAGCCCTGCGAGATTTCTCTTGCAGGGCTTTTTTCATGATTTCATATCAATCTGTCATGTCGGTAGACGATTACGAGCGAACCCATTCGTATACCAAGCTTGGCTTAGCATGTACTGGCGCTGTAACTGGTAGCGCTTCCTCGTCAGATTCACCTAGCGTCACCTCAGTTGTATTTGTTAGCTCAGCACCTGTAGATAACTCACTGCCTTTCATCACTTGAACGCTTGGCGTAGTTTCATTGCCCATCGCATCAGTAACAACAGCAGAGTTATCGCCTACAGACATAATGTTATCTTGCGCTTCAAATTCTGGGCTCACTTCAGGTTCGATATAAGACTCTTCAACCTTCGCGACTTGGCGAATGCTTTCAACTTCTTGTTCAAACTCTTGTTGGGTCGATAACAAATGAATTCGGAACGTCACTTCATTGTTTTGAATTTGTAGAATATCTAAGCTTGCCACCGAGTTTAGACGCTTCAGTGCATTCTCCAATTGGAAGAAGTCTTGCGCGTTATTCAGGCTGATAAACTGCGTTAAGATTGATTCCGAAGATTCACTCGCAACCGTTACTGCACTCTTACTCGCGTAGTAGTTACTGATTTGGTCAACAAGCTTCTTAGAAGTCGTCGCGCTGTTGCCCGATACCGAACCACTCACAGGCGATTTTGGCGCGCTCGTCAGTTGGTTTGGTTTTTGATCATACAAAGTCCAGCGTAATCCAGAAGACTGTGCCTTAATCACCAAAACAGCATCAACAGGGTAACGTTGACTCGCGTTGCTAATCGGTGTGACAAAGCTGCCCCACAAATCCGAGGTGGCCACTCCCGTAACATCATCAAAATCACCAACAGGAAACATCAAAGGCAAACCGCGCTCTTTTGCATTGGCTTGTAAGCCTACAGCTAACAGTGAGTTGGAGTGTTCCCAGACAATGTTCTTGTCGTAGTTACTCTCTTCTACCAGCCAAACAAGAATATTTGAGCGAGTATCAGGCCAATACGGTAATTGCGCTTGAGTCAGTAGTGAACGAATTTGAGCACCGTTAAAACGCATACGCAATGTTGATTGGTCATTGCTTTCGCCAAAACTCATTTGAGACATGTACTGCGCACTCTTACGCATCGCCTTTTGAATCGTCTCATTCGACGCGACATCAGTTTGGCCAGTCGCACGTATCAATACCTGCTCCATGCCAGTATTTCTTGCCACTTGTTCTGGTTGTTTGTCTTCAGCGTTAATCGCAACTTCAGCACTAAAGATATCTACTTGAGTTAAGGCATAACTCGGAGAGGCTAATAGTCCCATCAACAACAATGCTATGTAGCGCATATTGATCCTAATATTCAAAGCTTGTGCCTTGATGATAAGCAACTATGGATTGAGGGGCAAGGTCGTTAGCACCCACTGTGTTTAATAACCACAAAATATCACCTGACCATGATAAATCGTTCACTTGTAAACTGAATTTTTCTTATTTTGATAGAGATAAACATAACTAATATAAATAAATTTGATCTATCTGACATAGCAACCGATTGCCAAGTGATAGAATCCCGCGAATTTTATTTTTCGCTTTTCATATAACGACCATTTTTAAGGACATAACATGAAAAATGCTCTGCAAGGTGCGCAAATGCTATTTGTCGCTTTTGGTGCACTTGTACTGGTGCCCCTGCTGACAGGCCTTGATCCCAACGTAGCGCTCTTTGGGGCAGGTATCGGTACCCTTTTATTCCAACTTATTACACGCCGTTCAGTACCTATTTTCCTTGCGTCTTCTTTTGCATTCATCGCACCTATCATGTTTGGCATTCAAACTTGGGGTGTAGGTGCAACCATGGGCGGCCTTATGGCAGCAGGTGTTGTGTATGTATTAATGGGTGCCTTAATTAAGGTACGTGGTGTAGCCTTTATCCACAAACTGCTTCCACCAGTCGTAGTTGGCCCTGTAATCATGGTGATCGGCTTAGGCCTTGCGCCTGTTGCGGTTAACATGGCGCTAGGTAAGACAGGCGATGGCGCGGTTCAGCTTGTTGATGCAGACGCTGCACTGTGGATCTCTTCTATTTCACTGTTAGTGACCATTGTCATCAGTGTGTTCTCGAAAGGCTTCCTTAAGCTACTGCCAATCTTCGGTGGTATTGTCGCAGGTTACATCACAAGCTTGGTTTATGGCGCAGTCGACTTCACACCAGTAGCGCAAGCATCTTGGCTAGCACTGCCAAACTTCACAGCGCCAGAGTTCAACATCAACGCTATCTTCTTTATGGTATTTGTTGCGATTGCACCTGCTGTTGAACACGTAGGTGACATGCTTGCTATTTCTAACGTGACCGGTAAAGACTACCTTAAAAAACCTGGCCTACACCGCACAATTACTGGCGACGGTGTGGCAACAATTGCTGCTTCTATGCTGGGCGCGCCACCAAACACGACGTACAGTGAAGTAACGGGTGCGGTAATGCTGACCAAAGCATTCAATCCAGTGATCATGACTTGGGCAGCAGTAACAGCGATTGTTCTAGCATTAGTAGGTAAGCTAGGCGCACTACTTCAAACGATTCCAGTTCCTGTTATGGGCGGCATCATGATTCTTCTGTTTGGTTCTATCGCAACGGTAGGCTTGAATACTCTAATTCAGAACAAAGTTGACCTACACAAATCACGCAACCTTGTGATTGTCGGCATTACTTTGGTCTTCGGCATTGGCGGCATGGCATTTGGCATCGGCGACTTTAGCCTGCAAGGCGTAAGCTTATGCGGTATCGTGGCAATTCTGCTTAACCTAGTGCTTCCAGAAGAGTTAGGCGATAACACCGTAGTAGACAAAGCCCAAATCGACTAACTGCAAGTCAACAAACTGTTGAGGCTTGTGATCCTCAATTAAGAGCATCACAAGCTAGCAAGATCAAAAAAGGGAGAGCATCGAATGCTCTCCCTTTTTATTAATACGGCTAATTCAGCGAGTTAAGAAACGGTTTAGCGTAACTTAAGCTGAAACCGAATTACTTAGTACCGAAGATCTTATCACCAGCATCACCAAGACCAGGAACAATGTAGCCCTTGTCGTTTAGCTTCTCATCGATTGCAGCAGTGTAAAGCTCAACATCTGGGTGCGCTTTTTCTAGTGCAGCGATACCTTCAGGGGCAGCAACAAGTACCAGTACTTTAAATACTTTACAGCCTTGCTCTTTTAGAAGGTCAAGAGTTGCAATCATAGAACCGCCAGTTGCTAACATTGGATCAACCACTAGAGCAATACGCTCATCAATGTTAGATGCTAGCTTGTTGAAGTATGGTACAGGCTCTAATGTTTCTTCGTCACGGTAGATACCCACGACACTGATTCGAGCACTTGGCATATGCTCTAAAACACCATCCATCATGCCTAGACCTGCACGTAGGATTGGCACTACTGTTACCTTTTTACCTTTAATTTGGTCAACTTCTACTGGGCCGTTCCAACCATCAATAGTTACACGTTCAGTTTCAAAGTCTGATGTCGCTTCGTATGTTAGAAGGCTACCCACTTCTGTCGCTAGCTCACGAAAACGCTTAGTACTAATGTCACCTTCACGCATCAGGCCAATTTTATGTTTTACTAGCGGGTGTTTCACTTCAACAACTTTCATTTCCAACTCCGGCAATATTTAAACAAACCTGTAGATTATACACGAACTGTGGGGTTATTTCAGAATCTTTATTCTAATAAAAAAACCGCGCAAACGTTTGCTCTTCGTAATCAAGCCCTGTTAGAATAGCGCCGTTTTCACATCCAACTTAAGTTCGAGGACTATCCCGTGAGTGGTAATACTTCTTCTCTAAGCTACAAAGACGCTGGTGTTGATATCGATGCAGGTAATGCACTAGTAGACCGTATTAAAGGTGCTGTTAAACGCACTCGTCGCCCTGAAGTAATGGGCGGTATTGGTGGCTTTGGCGCCCTATGTGAACTTCCAACGAAATACAAAGAGCCGGTACTTGTTTCAGGTACTGATGGTGTTGGTACTAAACTTCGCCTTGCTTTGGATCTGAAAAAACACGACACCATTGGTATCGACCTAGTGGCAATGTGTGTGAACGACTTAATCGTTCAAGGTGGTGAGCCGCTATTCTTCCTAGACTACTACGCAACAGGTAAGCTAGATGTAGATACAGCAGCAGATGTTGTTTCTGGTATTGCTGAAGGCTGTGTTCAAGCAGGTTGTGCACTGATCGGCGGTGAAACGGCTGAAATGCCAGGTATGTACGAAGGCGACGACTACGATGTAGCCGGCTTCTGTGTTGGTGTTGTAGAAAAAGCTGACATCATCGACGGCACTAAAGTAGCTGCAGGCGACGCACTTATCGCTGTTGGCTCAAGTGGTCCACACTCAAATGGTTACTCTTTGATTCGTAAAGTTCTAGAAGTTTCTGGAGCTGATAAGAGTGAAGAGCTAGAAGGTCGCACTATCGGTGAACACCTACTAGAACCGACTAAGATTTACATCAAATCGGCACTTAAGATGATTGCAGAGCATGACATTCATGCTATCTCGCACATCACAGGTGGTGGTTTCTGGGAAAACATCCCACGCGTACTTCCTGAAGGTACTAAAGCAGTGATTGATGGCAAGAGCTGGGAATGGCCTGCTATCTTCAACTGGCTACAAGAGAAAGGTAACGTGGAGACATTTGAAATGTACCGCACTTTCAACTGTGGTGTAGGCCTAGTTGTTGCTCTACCTAAAGATCAAGCAGACGCTGCGGTTGAACTGCTGAAAGCCGAAGGCGAAAACGCTTGGGTTATCGGTGAGATCGCAAACGCTGAAGCTGGCGAAGAGCAAGTTGAAATCAAATAAGTGACACGTTCGCTTACTTAGTTAATCAATGAGGACCTTATGGTCCTCATTTTGCTATTAAGCCCACAGAAAACCTTAGTTTATGTAGGTACATTGTAAACAGTTCAGTTAATCAATCGCATGACCCACTCTATGAAAAACAGCCATTCTATGAATAACAGTCACTCTAAGAAAAACATCGTCGTTTTAGTCTCAGGAAGCGGAAGTAACTTGCAAGCAATTTTGGACGCCTGCGAGAGCAATATGATTGATGCTTCAGTTAAAGCTGTCTTCTCAAATAAAGCAGAAGCTTTTGGTTTAGAGCGAGCGAAAACCGCGGGTGTTGACGCACATTCTGTGAACCCAAAAAACTATGGTTCACGTGAAGAGTTCGATCATGAATTGATGATTCAGATCGATGCTTACCAACCCGATTTAATCGTACTTGCGGGATACATGCGTATCTTGAGTTCAGAATTTGTTCGTCACTATGCCGGTAAAATGGTCAACATCCACCCTTCCCTGTTACCTAAATACCCAGGCCTACACACCCACCAGCGTGCCATTGATGCACAAGACAAAGAGCACGGTACAAGCGTCCACTTTGTTACCGAAGAACTTGATGGTGGCCCTGTAATCTTGCAAGCCAAGGTGCCGGTATTTGAAGATGATGATGCTGACATGTTAGCAAGCCGAGTACTGACTCAAGAGCACTGTATTTACCCGATGGTTTGTAAATGGTTTGCTGAAGATCGTTTATCGATGGTAAACGGGAAGGCTGTCTTAGACGGTGAAACATTAGGTACACACGGTTACGCAGAAGAGTAATTAATAAGGTTGTTCTCCCAGAGTAAATCACGGAAGAATAAGCCTTAAAAAACAGAAAACAAAAAGGCCGCTCACTGACTTATTAGTACAGTAAGCGGCCTTTTTTAATCAGAACAAATAATAGTATCGACTAGATTAGCTCAATGGTTCAGTAGGCGCTTGGCTTGCCACCTTCTTCGGAGCATAAGCGACATCTTCCAACGCTTGGTGGTTGTTGCCAATTAACTCTCCAAAATGAAACAGTGCGTACTCACCCGGCTTCATTCTAAACCACTCTTCATTATCTGTTAGAGGTTGAGTTGCAACGACGGTTACCACATCATTGGGCGTAGTTTCTTCTTGGAAGTTAATCTCAACATCTTCATCAATCAGGCTCGCGTTACCAAAAGGAGCGCGTCTTGTTATCCAGTATAAATGGTTCGTACAATAGTTCATCACGTACTCACCGTCACTGAGCAACATATTGAAAACACCTTTCTCTCGTAACTGGTCACAGCACTCAGCGACAAAGCGAAACATACCTTCCATATCTTGAGGAGGTTCAGGAAAACGGTCTTCAAGTTGTTTCAACAACCAGCAGAAAGAGAGTTCGCTGTCCGTCTCACCAACAGGTCTGAATCGACCACTAATCAGATCATCATAATCCGTTAGTTGACCATTGTGAGCAAAGGTCCAGTATCGTCCCCAAAGCTCACGAGTGAAAGGGTGAGTATTTTCTAGATTAACGCCACCGCGGTTAGCTTGACGGATATGACTGACAACAGCTTGGCTCTTAATTGGGTAGTTTTGAACCAGCTCAGCGATCTTTGATTCACAACTAGGATTAGGGTCTTTAAATGTACGAAAACCCTTCCCCTCATAGAAAGTAATACCCCAGCCATCACGATGTGGACCAGTGTTGCCTCCACGCTGCATAAGGCCAGTAAAGCTAAAACAAATATCAGTTGGCACATTCGCGCTCATACCGAGCAATTCACACATGGTTTAATCTACTCCCTATTTAAACCAATGGAGCCACAAACCTAGGCTCCAAATATCTGTAAAACTATTATTCCATTTCTTTTTCAACAAGCTGAATCACAATGTGGATGATCTTAATGTGAATCTCTTGGATGCGATCAGCGTAGCCAAAGTGTGGGACTCGGATTTCGATATCAGCACAACCTGCCATTTTACCGCCATCTTTACCGGTCAGCGCAATGGTTTTCATCCCTTTAGCTTGAGCAGCTTCAATCGCTTTTAGGATGTTGCCAGAGTTACCTGAAGTCGACAAACCAAACAACACATCGCCTTTACGACCGACGGCTTCTACATAACGAGAAAATACGTGGTCGTAGCCAAAGTCGTTACTCACGCAAGACAGGTGACTCGGATCTGAAATCGCAATACCAGCAAAGCCTGGGCGATTTTCGCGGTATCGGCCTGTTAGCTCTTCCGCGAAATGCATTGCATCACAGTGTGAACCACCGTTACCACAAGAAAGCACTTTGCCTTCTTGCTTGAATGAATCTGCAATCATTTTTGCAGCAGCTTCAATTTGAGCAATGTTATGGTCATCACTCAAGAACTTGTTCAGAACGTCAGCAGCTTCGTTCAATTCACTTTTGATTAGGTCTTGGTACATTTGGCTTATCTCTTATGTTTTTTGACGCAACTTAAAGTGCGTGAAATGAGAATTGAGGGTTTTCCCCTCTTTATCACTGAGTTTACCCACAAACATGAAATAGTGTCGACACTTAAGCCCAAAGATTGCCATCTTAATTAACCTCTCACTGTCGATCCGTCCAAATATTCACCACCAACCTCTCACAATTAGAACTTTAACTCTATTGAGATCACTTTTTATTCACTTTGGAGTTTTACAAATATTTAATATTTTGTTTACACTTGACTGGTTAGACCTCTTACCTAAACTTAATAACAATAAGTGATCTCTGAAAAGGAAATCGATCATGAACATATTGCTCTCCCTACTCGGCATGACAGCCATCTTAGGCGTCTGTCTTTACCATAGAGTTAGTCTGGTCCGTGCGTTAATTGTGTTAACTGGCGCAATGGTCGCATTAACCCTGTTTGGCAGCGTGGCAGTCACTGGCTGGCTTTGTTATCTATTGGCCATTGCAATCTTTGCTGTACCAGCAATTCGCCAGACCCTCATTAGCCAAAAAGCACTTTCTTTGTTTAAGAAGGTTCTACCAGCAATGTCTCAGACGGAAAAAGAGGCATTGGAAGCAGGCACAGTATGGTGGGAAGCAGAGCTGTTCAAAGGCAAGCCTGAGTGGAAGAAGCTTCAAAACATTGCGGATCCGAAACTTTCTGAGGCGGAACAAGCGTTTTTAGATGGCCCAGTCAATACAGTGTGTGAAATGGTCAATGACTACCAAGTAACACATGAGCTTGCTGATTTACCACCAGAAGTTTGGCAGTACCTAAAAGACCATAAATTCTTCGCCATGATCATCAAGAAAAAATACGGCGGTTTAGAATTCTCAGCTTACGCTCAGTCGTTAGTTCTACAGAAGCTAACGGGTGTTTCTAGCGTATTATCCTCAACCGTTGGCGTCCCTAATTCGTTAGGTCCCGGTGAGCTATTGCAACACTATGGTACAGAAGATCAAAGAAACCACTACCTACCTCGCCTAGCCGAAGGTAAAGAAATCCCTTGTTTTGCCTTAACTAGCCCAGAAGCCGGCTCAGATGCTGGCTCAATTCCAGATTACGGCGTGGTGTGTAAGGGTGAATGGCAAGGCGAAGAAGTATTGGGCATGCGCCTAACTTGGAACAAACGTTACATCACTCTAGCGCCTGTTGCGACCGTTTTAGGCTTAGCCTTTAAACTGAGAGACCCAGAAGGTCTGCTTGGTGACAAGCAAGACCTTGGCATCACCTGTGCCCTTATCCCTACCGATTTAAAAGGCGTAGAGATTGGTAACCGTCACTTCCCACTCAACGTGCCTTTCCAAAATGGTCCGACTCAAGGTGATGACATCTTCGTGCCTATCGATTTCATCATCGGCGGCCAGAAAATGGCAGGACAAGGCTGGCGTATGTTGGTTGAATGTCTGTCGGTTGGTCGTGGTATCACACTGCCTTCAAACTCAACCGGTGGTATTAAGTCTGCAGCATTAGCAACCGGTGCTTACGCTCGTATTCGTCGTCAATTCAAACAACCCATTGGTCGTATGGAAGGGGTTGAAGAGCCACTGGCACGTCTAGCAGGTAACGCCTATGTAATGGACGCAGCAAGTAACCTAACGGTTGCGGGTATCGATCTTGGTGAAAAGCCTTCGGTTATCTCAGCAATCGTGAAGTACCACTGTACTCACCGTGGCCAACGCAGCATCATCGATGCGATGGATATCGTCGGCGGTAAAGGCATTTGCTTAGGCCCATCGAACTTCCTCGCTCGTGGTTATCAAGGCTCACCAATTGCAATTACGGTTGAAGGCGCAAACATCCTGACTCGTTCAATGATCATCTATGGTCAAGGCGCGATTCGCTGCCACCCTTATGTTCTGAACGAAATGGAAGCGGCTTATTCGGAAAGCAGCGATGCACTTGATAAGTTTGATTCAGCATTAGCAGGACACGTTAGCTTTACTATGAGTAACCTAGTCCGCAGCTTGTGGTTTGGTTTAACCGACGGCCGTGGTTCAGACGCTCCAACACCATCCAATAAAACGGATAAGCAGACACAGCGTTACTACCAACAGCTGAACCGCTACAGTGCTAACCTAGCGCTACTGTCTGATATTTCAATGGCTGTATTAGGCGGTTCACTGAAACGCAGAGAGCGCCTATCAGCAAGACTGGGGGATATCCTGAGTCAACTCTACCTAGGTTCAGCAACACTTAAGCGCTTTGAAAGCGAAGGTAGCCATGCTGAAGATCTCCCATTAGTCCATTGGGGTATGCAAGACAGCTTGCGTCAAACTGAAGTCGCGATTGATGAGTTCTTGGCGAACTTCCCTAACCCTGTGATTGGTCGACTACTTCGCGTTGTGTTAATGCCATTTGGCCGTATCCGTCGTGCACCAAACGACAAGTTGGATAGCCAAGTCGCGCAAATCCTACAAACACCTAGTGAAACACGCTCTCGTATCGGCCGTGGCCAATACTTGGAAGCAACGGAATACAACCCTGTAGGCAAGATTGAAAAAGCGCTAGAAGTGATTCTTCAAGCTGAACCTCTGTTCGATAAGGTTTGTAAAGAAACACATCAAAAACGTGCTTTCTTACGACTCGACCTTGTCGCTCAGTTGGGACTTGAGAAAGGTATCTTAACGCAAGAAGAAGCAAATCTTCTGATTAGCGCTGAGGAACACAGACTGTACACGATTAACGTGGATGATTTCTCGCCTGAGGAGCTTGCAGCAAAGACTCAGTACCCAGACCAATCGATTGATAACGTCGCTTAAGGTCAGAGAAACAAACAAAAACGGGACTCCTATGAGTCCCGTTTTTTTATTCATCACTTCATTGTCACAAATTTTAATGCTTGCTCTATCGAGGCTTGTTCTATCTAAGTTTAGTCTCTCGAGGTTTGTTGTCCCGACGTTTACTCACTCAAGACAACAATCTCAAGACAACTCTAGGGATGCAGACGAGTTACTTAGGCGCCTTGAGCTGCATCTCAGGTAGCGCTCTCTTCTTCGCTGTGATTTTACGTATTGCAAACCAAATCAGTAAGCCCAATAAAATCGCAGCCACATTCCCTACCGCTATAATCATTATGCTGCGCTGCCTGTCATCTTCTCTTTTTTGAAGAATCATTAATTTTTCAGCAATACGCTTCTGCTCAGCAAGAGCTTCCTCTTGAAGACGTCGAGATTCTGCTAGGTCTATCTCTTGAACAACGCTGTACGACTGCTCGGTAATCGGGAAGATCAGTGGACGCTGGCTTGACGCATCGGTGGCATAAACCATCCCCGACCAAGTGTAAATTCCCAAATCATCATTATAAGGCAACGATAAAGATACTTTCATCGCATCCGCTTCGGCTTGGCCTTGCTTATACATCACATACCCATCAGGGGCTTTATACTCAACGTGAGCTGCTAACGAGCTCGGTGCAATCATACCTGGCTCGCCAGATGCCACGACGGTATGAGATAAGCCTTCTTTGCGAGACTGAATGAAGGTGGTGGTGATTGGCGTTGGGTAAACCAAGACCTCTTGCTCTTGCGCTCGCAGGAACACACCATTACCAGAAGTAATTCGAGCTCGATATTTACCAGGCTCAATGTCCATTGGTAACGACACGGTGAACACACCATCTCCAGCTTTTTCGTCAAGATCAACGCCATCATCGGCAAATTCACCCATGACAACCGGAATTGGCCGCGCTTCTCTCACTAAGGACTCTTCGTTTTCGACGAACTTAGTGAATGTTACTTTAAGCTTCACACGGTCAAGAAAATCCCGCAGCACAAGCGGCTTGCCATCGGATGTCAAACGAGCGGTAAATTTAATGTGTTCAGTTTGGTACAACTTGTCTGGAAATTCATTGGCGTCTAAAACCAGATGAGATAAAAGTTTGATATTATTTTTAGGTGAGACTTTACCTACCGCTTGCCAAGGACCCGGCATCGGATTGTCGATAGAGATAATATCCATTGACGATTCTTGGTACCAACGGACATTATCAGCATGACGCAAAGCGTGGTACTTCTTGCCATCAGGACGAACCAAGACGACGGGTTTAGAATTATCGGCTCGATAGATCACAAAAGTAACTTGCTCGATACTGGGATCAACTCGAAAGCGATTATCCAATAAACTCATTACAGATTCTGTTGCTGCGTGTAAGCCAAAGCTCAACAGCAATAAACAACCGGTAGCCAATACCCTTAACATACTTTCTCCCTACTGACGCCAGAGGCAGCTTCCGCTTTTCTCGACGAGGTCTAAACGACTTTGATGCGCTTCTACTTCATCGGCCGTAGCTCGCAAAACCTTTAGGGATTTTCGACCACTTTCTGCTCTTCGTATGCTTTCGCCTTCGCCTTCTTGTTGGCCAGCGTTAAATTGCAGCGAAGTTTGCCCACCTGTCATCAATAAGTAGACGTCCGCTAGAATCTCCGCATCGAGCAATGCGCCGTGAAGAGTACGGTGTGAGTTATCAATACCATAACGGTCACATAAGATATCTAGATTGTTTCTTTTCCCTGGGAATATCTTCTTCGCCATCGCCAAGGTGTCGGTAACTTTACAGTAGTCATCCGTTTTACCTATCGCAGGATTAAGTTTCTCAAACTCATAGTCCATAAAGCCCGTATCGAAGGGCGCGTTATGAGCCACCAGCTCCGCACCTTTAATAAAGTCGAGAAACTCTTTATGTATGTCTTGGTATTCTGGTTTATCAATCAAGAATTCATCGGTAATACCGTGAACGCCAATCGCCTCTTCTTGAATCGCACGATCGGGCTTGATATAGACGTGAAAGTGACGCCCAGTCAGCCTACGGTTGATGATCTCTACTGCACCAATTTCAACGATGCGATGTCCCATATAGTGGGGGCCACCCTCTGTATTCATACCGGTGGTTTCGGTATCAAGTACAACGATGCGTTTGTTTTCATTCGAACTGTTTTTTTCGTTCGTGCTTTGTTCTGGAGTGCTACTGGTATTCATAAGGATAACTGTGTCAGACTATGCCGATAATGTGCTTGAGGTAATAGTATCAAATCATGACGAAACAAGTTGAAATTTTCACTGATGGTTCTTGTTTAGGCAACCCAGGTCCTGGCGGCTACGGCATCGTACTTCGCTACAAAAAAGTAGAGAAGACGTTAGCCGAAGGTTTCACCTTAACCACCAATAACCGCATGGAAATGCTCGCCGCTGTTGTGGCTCTCCAAGCCCTCAAAGAGCCTTGCTCTGTCATTCTGACCACAGATAGCCAATACGTACGTCAAGGTATCACCCAGTGGATTCACAACTGGAAAAAGCGTGATTGGAAAACAGCCGATAAAAAGCCCGTTAAAAACGCAGACCTGTGGCAAAGACTCGACAAAGAGACGGCGCGCCATAGCGTTGATTGGCGCTGGGTTAAGGGGCACGCGGGGCACCGAGAAAATGAAATGTGTGATGATTTAGCTCGAAGTGCAGCTGAAAACCCGACCCAAGAAGATACGGGCTATCAGCCAAGCTGATCATTTTCTTAAAGGAAATGTCAGTATCTAAAACAGATATAGCAATGGAAAGCCGACTATGAGTCGGCTTTTTCTGCTTTTAACGGATACGAATTTTTAGCGGAGTCCAAGGTGCGACGCGTATTGGTTCTAAAACTGGCTCCTACAGGAGAGAAGCGTCGCTTAAGGTGCCAATGTGGCTTGATAGGCTTAAGTGGATAAGTACGTTTACGAGCAACAATAAAGTATTGGCTACCAGCGAACGATGCACAGCTGCCTAAGCTGTTCTCCAACCACGTCCACATCGCTTGGTATTTACTCATAGGGAACAACGCGTAGGTGTCACAATGAATCACTTCATAATTAAGTACGCCTAGCCAATCTTTAATTCGGTTTGGCGTGTACATACGTCCACTCCATGGCAAGCTGTTCTTTCGCCAAGGCATCAAACTGGCAAGCCCAGTCACACTAAAAGGGTTAAAGCCGGTGATAATAATATAGCCATCGTCCATCATTACTCGGTCGACTTCCCTCAATAGCCGGTGTGGGTCGTTGCTATAATCTAACTGATGACTCAGCACCACAACATCAAAGCTTTTCTCTAAAAAGGGTAAATTATAACCATCTGCTATCACATTATGTAATGGGTTCTGGATATCTAGGTTTACTTGATGTTGAATGTTGCATGTGCAGCTAGAAATCTCACTGCTGAGGCCACCAAGTTTGAGCATATGGTAACCAAATAGTTTTGGGCACCACTCATCAAGTCGAGTTTGAATAGATTCTCTCAACCAGTCCCCATTGTGCAATTGTGCCCAAGTATAAGGACGCTCAAACTTCTTTCTGCTACGTGCTGGCTTCATCAATAATCTGTCTCACTTATTCTGTCTCACTAAAAGTGACTGGAGAACCAATAATGTTACATATCAAAAGCATACCTGCATTTAACGACAATTACATCTGGCTGATTCAAAATAGCGATCGCCGTTGTGCTGTCGTCGACCCTGGTGATGCAGCTCCAGTATTAGAGTTCTTAGCACACCATGAGCTAACTTTAGATGCAATCTTGATTACGCACCACCACCACGATCACATTGGTGGCGTGCCAGAGCTGGTAAGACAATTCCCTGGCGTGGATGTCGTTGGCCCCAAAAATGAACCTATCCCGACCTTAACGCATCCCGTTGATGACGGTGACCAATTAGAGCTGTTTGGCGAAGTATTCCTCGTGCTAGGGCTCAGTGGGCACACCGCTGGGCACATTGGTTATGTGGGTGATGCCAAACTGTTTTGTGGCGATGTACTGTTTTCAGCTGGTTGTGGGCGAATCATGGAAGGCACACCACAGCAGATGTTTGATGCATTGAACAAGATCACAGCACTCCCACAAGAAACCGAGGTTTACTGTGCTCATGAATACACGGCAGCCAATATCGCTTTTGCACTGGCTGTTGAGCCTGACAACCAACATTTGCAACAATACCGCGACCAAGTGAATCGGCTTCGAGCCCAAAATAAGTCGACCATCCCCACAAATTTAAGACAAGAAAAGTTTATTAACCCCTTCTTACGCTACACAGAACCAAGTGTAGTGAAATCAGTATCTAATCGTACTGAGCAGACCGATCCTTTATCGGTTTTTACCGCTTTACGTGCGTGGAAGAACGAATTTTAACAAATACAGGCTTGTCACTCATAGGGAGTGGCAAGTATTATCATCGGCCGTTTATTAAAAAGGCTGTAACATGCGAGTTAAGTACAGCTGGGCTTTGGTACTACTACTTTCTGGTTGCCAATTAACTCAGTCAGAGAATCCAGACCAAGCTTCCGAGCAAACCAACACCTCCCCTACTAAAGAAGTTTCTCAAGCGAACGTTTCATCGGGAGCGATCCAAGAACAACCAAAAGTTGAAACACCTGTCGTTACTCCACAAACACAGCAAGATGTTTGGAAACGTATTGCGATGCAACTTGAAATGGAAGTTCCGGACCAAAAGAAAGTCGACTACTACCGCACTTGGTACCTCAAGCACCCTGGTCATCTAAAAACTGTATCAAAACGCGCTGAACCTTTCCTTTACTTGATCACAACTAAGATTGAAGAAAGAGACTTGCCTTTGGAGCTGGCCCTGTTGCCCGTCGTTGAAAGCTCGTTTGATGCATTTGCTTATTCTCACGGTAGCGCTGCTGGACTATGGCAGTTCATTTCGGGTACTGGCAAAGCTTACGGACTAGAACAAAACTTCTGGTACGATGGCCGCCGTGACGTAGCCGCTTCAACCGACGCTGCATTGGATTTCTTAACCGACCTGAACAAACGTTTTGATGGGAACTGGCAACACGCAATCGCTGCCTACAACAGTGGCGGTGGTCGTGTGAACAGCGCAATCCGTAAGAACAAGAAGCTGGGTAAGCCAATCGACTTTTTCTCTCTAGACTTACCAAAAGAGACCAGCAGCTATGTACCTAAGCTACTTGCACTGGCCGACGTGATTGCCAACCAAGAAAAGTATGGCATCGATATCCCTGCGATCCCGAACAAGCCAGTGCTGACTCTGGTTAACCCAGACGAACAACTTGATCTGGCGATTGCGGCAAACTACGCAGGCATTCCTGTCAAAGAGCTGCAAGGCTACAACCCAGCTTATAACCAGTGGGCAACGGCACCAGAGAAACACCAACAATTATTGCTTCCTCTAAGCTCTGTTGAGAAGTTCAATAAAGAAGTGGCAGCCAATAAAGGCAAAGGCATGAAGTTGGTGCGCTATAAAGTGCAATCTGGCGATAGCATCAGCGTACTGGCGAGTAAATACAACACCACCAGCAAAGTGATCCGCTCTGCAAACGGTTTGAGCAACAATAATATTCGTGTTGGTCAGCATCTATTTATTCCAACATCAACCAAAGACGACAAGACATACGCACTAAGCGCTTCAAATCGCCTAGCAAGCACACAGTCAAAGAGTCGGGGTCAATATAAGCTTAGCCATACCGTAAAAAGTGGTGATAGCCTATGGACGATTGCGCGCGCAAATAAGGTATCTCACCAATCACTGGCTAAGTGGAATGGCATGGGACCACGTGACACACTTAGAATTGGTCAAGAACTGGTCATTTGGAAGAATGGTTCAGACGGTGCCATCATCCGAACTGTCTTTTATAACGTAAGATCAGGTGACACAGTCAGCGGTATTGCATCAAAGTTCAAAGTAAAAAGCGCAGATGTTGTAAAATGGAACGCTTTGCAGAACAAGAAATACCTACAGCCAGGACAAAAACTGAAGCTGTATGTTGATGTAACTAAGGTAAGTGTATGAACCCGTCAAGTAACCCACTCGTCATGCTGTTGGATATATTCCGTTCACCAACAGCGTGTTTCTTAGCGCTTTATCAAAGAAGTGCTTGGGGATGGCAACCCTACGTCGTATTAATGCTCAGCCCATTCTTATTTTGGGGTGCCTATTTTTCGAATGTAGATTTTGCATGGTTAAGCGCTGAGTTGTCACAGCAACTGGCTCAAACAAACCCTGACCAATTGGCGTTACTTGACAGTAATACTCTACTCGCGAGTGAAATCATCAGTGATGTATTCGGCCGTACGTTAACCATCATTCTGTTGGCATTTTGGTTTAACTTAGCAACAAAGCCAAGCCAACACCAACATAGCTTTTGGCGATGGTTTGCAGCCGCATCGGTAGTGATATTCCCTGCCGTTCTAGGCGATGTAGCAAGCTACGCAAGCCTGATACTCAAGCACGGGCATGTGATGAGCTACGCGGCCGACTTGAACAGCTTAAACGGCTTAATCAAGTTGCCACTAACCAATGATTGGTCGCAATTTGCCAGCTCATTACCACTCTTGTTGCCTTGGTACATTGTATTGGGTTATGCAGCAGTATTAACTTGGACGGAGTTTGAGCGTGGTCAGGCACTGGCCATCTCTGGTTTGCCATGGGTTGGCTATTACCTAATCTGGGCTCTCTACATTTTAATCTTTTAAGCTGAATAGATAAAAACAAGGCTAGCGAAAATTCACTAGCCTATTTGCTCCGTTAGATTACCCAACGTAACCACCGTGCGAATGGTTAAGCTCCAATGACTAATAAGCTAATAGGCTAATAGGCTGGCTAATAGCTTCTTACTATTTAACCTTAAAGGTCACTCGCATAGGGTTATGATCAGAGGCGTCCGTAATGGGCGCTTTTGCTTTGTCTACTTCTAACCCTCGATAGAACACATGATCGAGCACCAACCCTGTCATAAACTGTGTACGGTTATCTGGTTCAAAAGCAACTTCCGTCAAACCTACCTGTTCCAACGCATCTTTCAATACAGCAAAGCGAGCTTCACTCCAACTGTTAAAATCCCCAGCAAAAATAACAGGCCCACGATACTTTTGGAGATTGTCGGTTAAGCTCTTGAGCTGAGCCTCGTAATCTTCCGTACCAAAGGTAAAGTTCACCGCATGGATATTAATCACAGCCAGCTCTTCGCCATTACTTAGCAGATAGCGAGACCAAAGTGCAGATTTAGGTAATTGAAGCCAAGGTTCTTCATGAGTATAAGCACAAGCTTCAATCGGTAGATGCGTCGCTAGGTTGAGTACGCCTGCACTTTGTTCAAAAGCTTCAAATGCATTCACTCGAGTACTTCCCCATTGACCACTCGTTACCCATTGGCGAAGCCCTTCTGTCATACTCGCTTCTTGCAGCAAAACTAAATCGCTACCGGCTGACAGCTGATTTAACTCACTTTGCCAATTATTTCGGTTTTGCTTATAGATATTCCACACGGTAATGTCTAGGCCATCAGACACATCAATCGCTTTCGGGGCTGAGTTTTGGTAGCAGCTGTAGATATCGTTGCTAGTATTTTGAGAAGAAGTGATCAAATTGGGTTTATTCGGGATCACGAAGATAATATGAAAGCTAACAACAGCAAGCGTTATCAATAACGTGATAACAATGATGGTTTTCTTAAACATACAGCACCCTACCAGAAATGAAAAAGGAGCGATAAACGCTCCTTTTAAGGTAATAGTTTTTTTATACGGCGTCTTCGTCTTCTTCGCCAGTACGAATACGTACCACACGTTCAACTTCAGTAATGAAGATCTTACCGTCACCAATTTTACCTGTTTGAGCCGTTTCGATAATGGTATCAACACATTGGTCAGCCACTTCGTCGGTCACAACAATTTCCAATTTCACTTTAGGTAAAAAATCGACCATGTACTCTGCGCCGCGGTATAGCTCAGTATGACCTTTTTGACGTCCAAAGCCTTTAACTTCAGATACTGTCATACCCGTAATACCCACTTCTGCAAGTGCTTCACGTACATCATCAAGTTTGAATGGCTTGATAATGGCTTCAATCTTTTTCATGTTCATCCCTTAAACTGTGCGAATAGCTCATTATCGGTTAGCTATAGTAAACATTCAATGAAAAAAGCCAGAGCTTTAAAGCTCTGGCTCGAAATTTATCATCTTGTTTAATCAGCGCTTTGAGAAGGTTTTACTTAAGGCTTGCGTAGTAAGCGGCTAGATTCGCGATGTCTTCATCACTCAGCATTGAAGCCTGAGCCTGCATTACAGCCGCCAAACCGCCGGTGCGCTGGCCGTTCTTATATGCCTTAATTGATGAAGCGATGTATTGCTCGTTTTGGCCTTTAAGGTTTGGATATCCTGGGATCATTGCGATACCGTCTGCGCCATGACAAGCCGCACAGATTGCCGCTTTAGCTTGACCCGCAGCAACATCACCCGCCAGAGCGTTACCACTCAATAGTCCAAATCCAAGAACTAATCCTAGTGTAATTTTCTTCATTGCATATTCCATTAATTATTTTTATTAAAGTGACGGTGAATTGTGACACAAACTTTTTCTACTTGCTCCAAAGCGCTTCACAATCTTGACCTTCGTAGTTTTTATCTACGAATAAGCCTAAAACAGCGATCACTCGATCGCCATCCATTAATATTGGCGTTCGACGTCTTAACCAGCTGGGTACTTGGTATTCCTGAAAAAGCTTCTTGAGTTTTCGACTATGACCACGACCAACTGGGTGAGCCGACACTCCTTCAGGGTTAAAGATCACTCGTAAGGTTCCGTTGGCTTTAGTAAGGGAAAACCGTTGTACCTCTCGGTTATTAGATGCACTAGCACTCGACACCGCTTTCAAATGGATCTCACCTAAACCATCAGGCAATAATAAATTCTCATCAATCAAGATTTCACTTTCCCAGTTCGACAAATCTTTAGTGTCTTGTACCAAGTAGAGCTGATTATTAAAGCGCCTAATCTCAACATCATTCAACACCAGCTTAGGATTGGCGTCTGCCTGAGCACAAGCCACTTCATCCCAAATAAGTTTTAGCTGCTTTTGGCTTGGCATCGGTTGATTACAATGGCTGATCCACATTCTGATCAAACGTGCTCGTAACAAATCAGAATGCTGAGATAACGAATCAATGCTTAAGCTCTGGCTCTTACTGTTACAGCCTCCCAAAGCTTGTTGTAAGTGAGACTCAAGCAGTTCGTCGAGTAGCGACTCTTGTTCTGCACATAATTGAGCACTGCGACAGACCGATTCTCGAAAGCTAGGCCAGCGCTCTGTCAACGTCGGAGTGACTTGATGACGAATGAAATTTCGATCAAAGCGCAGATCCTGATTACTCTCATCTTCGACCCAAGTTAACCCCATATCGTGAGCCGACGCTTCGATGTCTAATCGAGTCACTGACAGCAGAGGTCTCACAATAAACGCTTCGCCAAACGACATCACTTTCGCCATTGAAGAGAGTCCTTTCGGACCGCTGCCACGTTTTAATGCCAGCAAGAAAGTTTCGAGTTGGTCATCAATATGTTGGCCTGTAATTAGAACATCACCAAAACTAAGGTGCTTCTGAAGCGAATCATAACGAGCATCTCGAGCCAGCTTTTCAACACTTTCTCCGCTGTTAATATCTAGAGATACTCGCTCGATGGCTAAAGGAACCGACAAAGCATCACACCATGTTTGGCATTGCTCAGCCCAAAGATCAGCATTCTTACTGAGACCGTGATGAACGTGCACCGCACAGCACTCAATGTGATGGGACTTAGCGTATTGCGCAGCCAATTCCAATAACACTCGCGAATCGACACCACCACTGAAAGCAACGACTAACCGACGAGGTTTTAGATCGCTTTGTTGAAATGCAGAGGTAAAAGTTTCGATTAAGTGAGTCATGGGGTTAAGTGAGCCGTGTGTACTAATGAGAAAGGAGAATGTTTTAATAATAAAAAAGGGTTGGCACTGAGTCCAACCCTTTCATCAACTTGTTACGGAAAGCAGGTCTTATACCTTGCTAAGGTCGCTTATCAGCAGTAACCGTAGCTCATTAGACGCTGGTAACGACGCTCTAGAAGTGCTTCGTTATCAAATTGCTCTAGCTCTTCTAACTGTTTAACTAACATGTCTTTCATGTTCTGAGCTGTCTGTATTGGATCGCGGTGCGCGCCACCTAGAGGCTCAGGGATGATTTCATCGATAAGCTCAAGCTCTTTAAGGCGAGGAGCTACTAGGCCCATCGCTTCAGCAGCTTGTGGTGCTTTATCTGAATCACGCCACAGGATTGAAGCACAACCTTCTGGAGAGATTACTGAGTATGTAGAGTACTGAAGCATGTTCACGTAATCACCAACACCAATCGCTAGTGCACCGCCTGAACCGCCTTCACCTACAACGTTACAGATAACCGGAACTGAAAGGCCGGCCATTACTTTAAGGTTCTTTGCGATCGCTTCAGATTGGCCACGTTCTTCAGCACCAACACCTGGGTAAGCACCCGCTGTGTCGATGAAAGTAATGATTGGCATGTTGAAACGCTCAGCCGTTTCCATTAGGCGAAGTGCCTTACGGTAACCTTCTGGCTTTGGCATACCAAAGTTACGGATCACTTTCTCTTTAGTCTCACGACCTTTCTGGTGACCAATAACCATAACAGGACGACCATTTAGACGAGCCATACCACCCACAATTGCTTTGTCGTCAGCGTAAGCGCGATCGCCCGCCATCTCTTCAAACTCTGTGAAGGCATGCTCCAGGTAATCTTTGGTGTAAGGACGTTGAGGGTGACGAGCAAGTTGAGCTACCTGCCATGCACCTAAGTCACTAAAGATTTTCTGTTTAAGCTCTAAGCTTTTTTTCTCTAGTTGTTCAATTTCTTTGTCTAGATCTACCGCTGCGTCACCACCGTGACGCGAAACGTCACGTAGCGCTTCGATTTTTGCTTCAAGTTCAGCGATAGGCTTTTCAAATTCTAGAAAGTTCAGGCTCATCTATGAATCCTTGTTGATTCAGCTCCGCAGTTACGGAGCTAAATTTTAGTTAAATTCGAGTTCTACTTGGCTATTTCCAAGCAGCTGTTTTAATTCGTCTAGTAATGTATCACTTGGCGTCACACGCCATTCTGTGCCCAATGTTAACCGCGCTCTAGCGTCGGCACGTTGGTAGTATACATTGACTGGGACCGTTCCGGCTCTATAAGGTTCTAAGATTTGACCAAAGCGTTCAAAAAATTGACCGTTAATTTGGGATTGCTCGATAGATATCGACACCCCACGAGCATATTTCTCACGGGCGCTTCCTAAGTCCATGACCTCGCGCGCGGACATTTTAAGCCCACCATTGAAATCATCAAAGCTGACCTGTCCAGAAACAACCACAATTTTGTCTTTTTCGAGCAATTCTGCGTAGCGATCGAGCGCATCAGAGAACAACATCACTTCCATCCGACCCGATCGGTCATCAAGAGTCATCAAACCGATTCGAGTACCGCGCTTCGTGGTCATGACCCTAGCCGCAATGACCAAACCTGCAATCGTTAAGGATTGGTCACGACGAGTCGGCGTCGCATCTTTCAAGCGACAGCTGGTGTATTTCGCAAGTTCTTTAATGTAAGCATTCACCGGGTGACCCGTTAAATACAAACCAAGCGTTTCGCGTTCACCTTCTAGCCAAACCTTTTCAGGCCATTTAGGCACTTGAGTATACTTGTGTTCAACCTCTTCCGGAGCGTCGGTCAACACACCAAACATATCAGATTGACCGAACGACTCAGCATGGTGATGTTGGCTTGCTGCCTTAACCGCATCTTTCAAAGATGCCATCATCGCCGCTCGGTGAGGACCTAATCTATCTAAGGCTCCGGATAGAATCAACTTTTCGATAACACGTTTGTTGACCTTCTTCAGATCAAGACGTGCACAGAAGTCGAATAAGTCTTTAAAGTAACCACCTTTGTTACGCGCTTCGATGATGGCTTCAATTGGGCCTTCACCAACCCCTTTAATCGCACCGATTCCATAAACAATTGCGCCATCTTCATCCACATTAAAGCGGTATAGGCCCGAGTTGATGTCAGGTGGAAGGAGCTTGAGTTTCATACGGAAACACTCATCGACAAGGCCAATAACCTTCTCGGTGTTATCCATATCCGCGGTCATTACTGCCGCCATGAATTCCGCAGGGTAGTGTGTTTTCAACCACAGTGTTTGATAAGAAACCAGTGCGTATGCAGCCGAGTGAGATTTGTTAAAGCCGTAGCCCGCAAACTTCTCTACCAAGTCAAAGATCTTCATGGACAGTTCGCCATCAACACCATTGGCTTCAGCACCTTCTTTAAAGGTACCGCGCTGCTTTGCCATCTCTTCTGGCTTTTTCTTACCCATCGCACGACGCAGCATATCGGCTCCACCAAGCGTATAACCCGCAAGGATCTGAGCGATTTGCATTACCTGTTCTTGATACAGGATGATACCGTAAGTCGGTTCTAGTGTTTCTTTTAACGATTCGTGTTGCCACGTTTCATCAGGGTAAGATACTGCCTCTCGTCCGTGTTTACGGTCGATAAAGTTATCTACCATGCCTGATTGCAGAGGGCCCGGACGGAACAAGGCCACCAATGCGATGATATCTTCAAAACAGTCGGGCTGTAGACGCTTGATCAGGTCTTTCATACCGCGGGATTCCAGCTGGAATACCGCCGTCGTTTCTGAATTCTGTAATAAGTTAAATGACGCTTGATCATCCAAAGGAATCGACTCGATACGAACCGGATCTTTCCCCTCTTTCGCTAAACGAGGGTTTACTAGGCCAAGTGCCCAGTCAATGATCGTCAGTGTACGCAGCCCCAAGAAGTCAAACTTAACCAAGCCAGCAGTTTCTACGTCATTCTTATCGAATTGCGTTACTGGGAAGTTACCTTCCGCATCGGCATAGATAGGTGCAAAGTCAGTAATCGTGGTCGGTGAGATTACAACACCACCCGCGTGCTTACCTGCGTTTCGCGTACAACCTTCTAGAATTCGACATTTATCAATCAGCTCACGAACTTCTTCATCACCATCATAAAGTTCAGGCAATGCAGGCTCTGCGAGGAATGCTTTCTCTAGCGTCATGCCCGGATCAGGCGGAACCAGCTTAGAAATTCGGTCAACAAAACCAAATGGGTGGCCTAATACACGGCCAACGTCACGGATTACCGCTTTTGCCGCCATAGTACCAAAGGTGATGATCTGAGAAACGGCATCACGGCCGTACATTTCAGCTACGTGGTCAATAACTTGGTCACGTTTATCCATACAGAAATCGATATCGAAATCGGGCATGGATACACGTTCTGGGTTCAAGAAACGTTCGAACAGCAAGTCATATTCAAGTGGATCAAGATCGGTGATATCAAGCGCGTAAGCCACCAAAGAACCAGCACCAGAACCACGACCTGGGCCTACTGGTACATCGTTATCTTTTGACCACTGGATGAACTCCATTACGATCAAGAAGTAACCTGGGAAACCCATGTTATTAACTACTTCTAGCTCGATTTTAAGTCGCTCATCGTATTCAGGCCTGCGTTCAGCTCTGACTTTTTCATCAGGAAACAAGAATGCTAAACGTCGCTCAAGACCTTCTTCTGATTTTTTGATCAGGAAGTCTTCAATCGCTAAACCTTCCGTCGGGAAGTTAGGTAAGAAGTACTCCCCTAAACGTACAGTCACGTTACAACGCTTAGCGATCTCAACACTGTTCTCTAATGCTTCAGGGATATCTGAGAACAACTCACACATCTCTTCTTCGCTACGGAGGTACTGTTGTGGACTGTAGTTTTTCGGTCGACGTGGATCAACCATGGTAAAGCCGTCGTGAATCGCCACACGGATTTCATGAGCGTCAAACAAGTCTTCGGAAATGAAGACCACTTCATTAGTCGCGACAACAGGCAGGTCTTCTTGCTCGGCTAATTCCAGCGCAAAGTGCAGATAAGACTCTTCGTCCGTACGTCCAGTTCGAATGAGCTCCAGATAAAAACGGTCTGCGAAATGTGTTTTGTAAAACTCAACGCTGCTTGCAACCAACTCTCTATTGCCTTTCAGCAACGCTTTACCAATCTCACCTTCTTTTGCACCCGATAAAAGAATCAGGCCTTCCGCATGTTCAATCAGCCACTCTTTATCAATAACAGGCTGATGCTGCACATGGCCACGAAGGTAAGCTTTTGATATTAATAACGTTAGGTTGTTGTAGCCTTTATTACTCGTTGCAATAACGGTGAGTTTTGTCAATTCATCGCCAAAATCAGGAGACTGCATCAAGAAGTCAGAACCAATAATTGGTTTAACCCCACACCCATGAGCAGTACCGTAGAATTTCACCAAACCGCACAGGTTGGTAAAGTCGGTCAATGCTAGAGCAGGCATACCCATTTCAGCGACTTTTTTTACTAATGGTGGCACCTTGGATAGGCCATCCACCATCGAAAAGTCACTGTGTACGCGTAGGTGAACAAATTTTGGATCTGACATTATTTTTCCTGAGTTCTAGGTTTGAGCCTAGGATTACAACTGTGTGTATTCTATTTTTTTCTAGCGCCACTAAGCAACTTTATTCGATGCTAAGCTCTAATCTATGCCAAGAATACGTTTTACTGGCTTAAAGCTTTTACGGTAATGCTCGGTTACGCCATGTTTTTCAATCGCTTCAAAATGCGCTTTTGTCGGGTAACCTTTATGTTTAGCAAAACCAAACTCTGGATGAAGCTTATCAAGTTCTTCCATCTCTTGGTCACGAACCACTTTAGCGATGATAGACGCTGCGCTGATTTCAGCCACCCGTAAATCCCCTTTCACAATAGCCAGACCGGCCATCGGTAGCTCAGGGACTCGGTTTCCATCTATTAGCGCCATATCAGGTTGAACACTCAGCCCGGCAATAGCACGCTGCATAGCTACCATAGTCGCTTGTAAGATATTCAACTCATCAATTTCTTGTGGGGAACAACGACCCACAGACCATGCCAAGGCTTTCTCTTTAATTTGAGGAAGCAGGGCAAGGCGCTTTTTCTCAGACAGTTTTTTTGAATCGTTCAAGCCTTCGATTGGGTTATTCGGATCGAGGATAACCGCGGCGGTAACTACATCACCAACTAACGGCCCACGCCCCACTTCATCAACACCAGCGAATAACTGGTAGCCTTGAGGATACTCAAAAGGAGGAAATTCTTTTTTCTCTTTTACTGCCATGACAATTCTCTTTGTAACTTTTAAGCAAATGCTTTTGAAAGAAGCACTTTATGATTCAACAAACTCTCGACCGATCAATTTCAGAACTGCGTTAGCCGCCTGTTTGTCAGCATCTTTACGAATCCAGTGATGCATTTCAGTAAAGCGTTCAATAAGTGGCGCGTTGTCGGTTGAAAGCATCTTATCGACCGATGGGAAAAGGTAATCTGGGTGACACTCTTCAAGAATGTGTTCTTTTACGATTTCTTCACCCGCTAGGATATTCGGTAACGAGACAAATTCTGTGATCGACAATTTCTTAACGATATAGCCAGTGAGCTTGTTGACCTTGTAGCCAACGACCATCGGTCGTTTCAGCAACATACACTCAAGAGCAACAGTACCAGAAGCTAACAAAACAGAATCAGCAGCAGTAATCACATTGGTAGCCGTATCTTCTACTAAGGTAAATTCAAGTTCAGGTGCCGTCGATTGCCAGATCTCTGTAAACTGTTTCTTGCGCTGTTCATTAACCAATGCAACAACAAAATTGATATCAGGGTACTTTTGCTTAATGCGCTGACAAGTTTCGATAAATGGTTGAGCAATCAAACTCATTTCACCACCACGGCTACCCGGCAATACCGCTAACCACGGCTTATCTTGATCTAAACCTAAAAGATCGCGAGCCTCTTTCTTATTCGGCTCCAGTGGAATGGTATCAGCCAGCGTGTGGCCAACGAATTCACAAGCAACGTTATATTTATCATAAAACGCTTTTTCGAATGGTAAGAAAGCAAGTACCAAATCGGTTGCTTTGTCGATTTTAAAGATACGCTTTGGACGCCATGCCCAGACTGAAGGGCTGACATAATGAACAGTCTTAATGCCCGCGTTCTTAAGATCTAATTCAAGTCTTAGATTAAAGTCTGGCGCATCAATACCGACGAAGACATCTGGCGGGTTTTGAGTAAAGTACTTAACTAGATCCGCTTTCACTTTTAGCAAGCGAGGTAAACGACCAAGCACTTCTACAAGCCCCATCACGGCAAGCTCTTCCATTTCGAAAAGAGACTCACAACCAAGCGCCTTCATTTTTGGTCCGCCAATACCCACGAATTCAGCATTCGGATATTGTGATTTGATCGCTTTAATAAAGCCTTCGCCAAGCGTGTCACCAGAGAGTTCTCCAACAACGATACCTACGCGCAGAGGTTCATTCGAAACAAAGTCCAAGCTATTGGTTGCTGCTTCTTGCTGTGCCATAGTTTTCTAATTCCCTTCTTGCCTAAAACAAAAAAGATCGCCTAACGAGTAGCGATCTTTTTGTTATACCAATCTAACGAGGTAACTATTGTCATACTCATGTTGATTGGTACATAACCACATCAAGTATTAACGAATAATACCGCGCTCAGAGCTCTCTAGCATTTCTAACATAGGAGTTACCGAAGCAAACTCTTTCGCCATTTCAACTAAAGCGGCTTTCGCTTCTTCAAGTGTTTTGCCTGAACGGTATAACTCTTTGTACGCTTTCTGTAATGCTCGAATTTCTGGTTTCTCAAATCCGTTACGCTTCAAGCCCACTAGGTTGAGGCCGAATGGAGCGGCATGATTACCCTGTGCAAGCACGTACGGCAGTACATCTTGAACAACCGCAGAACAGCCACCAATGTAAGCGTAAGCACCAATAGAACAAAATGGGTGAATAGCAGAAAGCGCCATAACACCCGCATAATCGCCAACGGTTACGTGGCCACCAAGAATAGCATTGTTACCAATGTGAGTATGGTTACCAACAATAACATCATGCGCTACGTGAGCATTTACACAAAGTAAGTTGTCATCGCCAATCACAGTGGTAGCTTTGTCTTGAGTTGTACCACGGTGGATCTGAACTGCTTCACGAATCACATTACGGTCACCGATCACAACAGTCGTGTCTTCACCACCGTATTTCTTATCTTGGTTTTCTTCTCCAATCACTGCGTGTGGGAAGATTCGGTTTTGCTTACCAATTGTCGTGTGACCTTTGATCACAACATGCGACATCACTTCAGTGTCATCACCAATTGTCACGTTACCAGCAATGTAAGTGAAAGGACCAACCGTCACGTTAGCACCGATAGTTACATCACCTTCGATTACTGCTGCCGGGTGAATTTTCGCTGTTTCATGAATCATATTAAAACTCTCTACGAGCACATTTAAGTTCAGCTGAACATACAACTACGCCGTCAACTTTCGCTACACCGTTGAACGATGCAATGCCACGACGTTCTTTTAAGAACTCAACTTCGATAACCAATTGGTCACCTGGCACTACTGGCTTGCGGAACTTCGCTTTATCTACGCTAGCAAAGTAGTAAAGCTCATTACCAGAAGGAGCACCAAAAGATTTAAATGCTAGAAGACCTGTTGCTTGCGCCATTGCTTCTAAGATCAACACACCTGGGAATACAGGAAGTTGTGGGAAGTGGCCTGTGAACTGAGGTTCGTTAACAGAAACATTCTTAATCGCAGTCAGTGTCTTTTCTTTTTCAAAGCTAGTCACACGATCAACCATTAAGAATGGGTAGCGATGAGGTAATAGTTCCTGAATTTCAGTAATGTTCATCGTTGTCTGTTCAGTAGTCAAAGTCGTATTCCTATGTATATTCTTTATTTAATGAGAAGGATTATAAACGAAAAAGACTCGCTGTACGCGAGCCTTTTATTAGAAATGCTGGAATTATGATTCCGCGCTGTTCTCGATAAGTTTTTCAACGGTTTTCAAACGCTTGTTCATTTCATCAATACGATGAACTCGCGTTGCTGTTTTACGCCAATCTTTATTTGGCTGCAAAGGAATACCTGAAGAGTACATGCCTTTTTCGGTGATACTGCGCATTACCATCCCCATACCGGTGATTGTAACGCCGTCAACGATTTCTATATGACCATTAATCACACAACCGCCACCAATAATACAGTACTTACCTATCGTTGTGCTGCCGGCGATGATAGTACCACCTGCAATAGCAGAACCATATCCGATGTGAACATTATGAGCTATCTGAAGTTGGTTATCTAAGATAACGTTATCTTCAATAATAGTGTCATCTAATGCGCCACGGTCAACGGTAGTACACGCGCCGATTTCTACGCGGTTACCAACACGAACTGAACCGACTTGCGGGATCTTAACCCACTCGCCTTTCTCATTCGCATAACCAAAACCATCGGATCCAATCACTGTACTAGATTGAATCAAACATGCTTCGCCAATCACCACTTCATGGTAAACACTTACGTTAGCCCAAAGCTTAGTACCTGCGCCAATTTTTGCATTTTGACCAATAAAGCAACCAGCACCGATAACGACGTCATCACCAAGCACTACGCCAGTTTCAATCACAGCATTGGCACCAATAGACACATTTTGTCCAATGGTCGCGTCGCCTGAAATTGAAGCAGAATCAGCAATACCCGTAGCTGGCGCTGGCGTGGAATCAAGCGCTTGAGCAACCTTAGCAAAAGCAACATAAGGGTCGCTGACCACAATAATGTTGGTCTTACACAGTTCACGCTCGCTCTCTTTAACCATAATAGCGGATGCTTTACAGTCACCAAGGTGCTTGCTGTACTTCACGTTCGAAAGGAACGTAATATTTCCTTCTTGCGCTTTATCCATAGGAGCGACTGCTGAAACGGTAACTGTACCGTCTCCGTGTAGCTCTCCACCGGTAATCGTTGCCAATTCGGCTAAGGTCAGATTCTTCATAAAACTTATTTCAGTGATTTAATTACTTTTTCAGAGATGTTGTATTCTGGCTTGCCGTACTGCAGAGCTTGAATATCAACGATCATGTCGTAGCCTTCTTTCTCTGCAACTTTAGTTACAGCATCTTGAATTACTTTGAATAGCTTCTGCTTCTCTTGTGCTTCACGACGTTGGCTTGCTTTTTCTAGTGCTTGAGCTTTGATTTTGTATTTGCTATCTAGTTGGCCGACTTCAATACGAAGTTTCTCTACTTCATCAGGCCCTAATAGCTCACCATCACGCTTAAGCTTTTCAATCTTAGTCTTAGCTTCTGCTTGGATACTTTGAAGCTCAGCAGCTTTATCTTTGAACTCTTCCTGCATTTTTTGAAGAACAACTTCACGCTGAGGTAGAGCCTGGAATACTTGTGCAGTATTTACATAGCCCACTTTTTGCGCAGCTTCAGCCGCTGTTGCAAAGAAAGAAGAGCTAAGAACTACAAGGCCTAAACCTGCTGCTTTAATCATATTTTTCAAAATATTGTCCTTTAAAGATTAGAAAGTTCTACCAATGGTGAATGTGAAGAATTCTTCGTCATCACCTTCGTAGATTTTGATTGGTTTCGCTAGAGAGAAAACCAATGGTCCCATCGGTGACATCCACTGAAGAGCGGCACCATAAGATGAACGGTAATTTGTTGGGTCAGAGTAATCGTAGTAGTACTGTTGACCGCTATTCGGTGCGCCACGGTCTACGAATTCGGTATCCCATACACTTGCCATATCGAAGAACACGCTAGTTCGAATCTGACTGCGCGCTTCATCAGAAGCAAACGGTGTTGGTACGATTAACTCTACGCTAGCCAAAGCAACCGCATTACCACCAACCGAATCATCGGTTGCAGAATTGTACGTCGGGTTGTTGCCCGTGCTATTTCCGTAAACAGCTTTTGGACCAGCTGAGTTAGAACCAAAACCACGTAGTGTTGTAAAACCACCCGCGTAGTAGTTTTCGTAGAATGGGAACAAGTTATCATTACCATCCGTTTGACCATAACCGTTACCATAGCCTAATCGACCACGCATCAATAGTGTGAACTCATGCTTTTTAGTCAACGGAATGTAATGTTTTACATCGTATTGCGCTTTGAAGTATTTCGCATCCGAGCCTGGTACGGTTATTTTCGCGAAAGCACGTTGGTGGTTACCTTCAGTAGGGAAGAAGCCACGGTTAAGGTTGTTGCGCGTCCAAGAGATATTGATATCGAAGTCATCGGTTAAGATATGCTCATCACCGTATTGGTCAATACTTCTCGCAAACTGTTCAACTTGAATATAGGTAGGAACGTTACCGATTTTGTTGTGCGTATAACCAAAACCAAACTCGAGACGGTTCAGCTCATCCATAGGGAAACCCCATGTTAAGCTCGTACCATAACTTTGGTTGGTATAATCGACAATACCCGCTTCAGAGGCTTCAAATTCGTTGTAGAAGATTTTCCCTCCCATACTCACACCATCAAGGTTCCAGTATGGGTCGCGGTAGTCTAAGCTCACATTCTTTTGGTAATCGTTCATCATGGCGCTTACGCCAACACGGTTACCAGAACCTGCAAAGTTATCTTGCTGTAAACCAACCTGGAAGCTGACACCCGATTCAGTACCGTAGCCAACACCGAAGTTGACGCTACCCGAGTTCGCTTCCTTAACGTTGTAAACCAGATCCACTTGGTCTTCACTGCCAGGAACACGTACCGTTTGCACATCGACCGTTTCAAAAAAGCCTAAACGGTTAAGACGGTTCTTACCTGTATCAATCGACTTGGAGTTCAGCCAGCTGCCTTCCATTTGACGCATTTCACGACGCAGTACTTCATCTTTCGTTGAGTTGTTACCCGTGAATCGAATATCACGAACGTAGATACGGCTGCCCGCTTCTACATTGATAACCAACGACACTTCTTTGGTCTCATCGTCAAATTCAGGAATCGTACGAACTTGTGGGTACGCATAGCCAGCTTCGCCTAGAATTCGTTTCACGCCCTCTTCTAAAGACGTTACAGAAGAACCGTTATATGTATCGCCATCTTCGAATGGCACTAACGCTTCGAAGTCAGCCTCGCGGCCGATAAGCTCACCACGGAAAGAGACATCTTTAACGGTATAAGCTTCGCCTTCATCTAGGCCTAGCGTGATGTAAACACCTTTCTTATCAGGAGAGATCGCAACCTGAGTCGAATCCACCTTAAATTTAAGGTAACCACGGTCAAGGTAGTAAGATTTCAACGCTTCGATATCACCAGCCAGTACTTGCTTCTGGTATTTTTCATCCGCAAGGAAATTCCACCATGCAACATCAACGTTCAAGTTGAAACGACTAAGTAGATCAGCGTCAGAGAAAACTTCGTTACCGATAAAGTTAATTTGCTGAATCTTAGCGGACACGCCCTCAGTAAACACAAACTTAAGGTCAGAACGGTTACGAGGCAGAGGCGTCACTACGGCTTTTACTGTCGCGTTGTATTTACCAACACTGTAGTAGAAATCTTCAAGGCCCTTCTCAATGTTACTCAGTGTAGTACGGTCAAGGGCTTCACCTTCACGAACACCAGATGCATCTAGGTTCTGCTGAAGTTGTTCTTCTTTGATCGCCTTGTTACCTGAGAATGAGATACTTGCGATGGTCGGTCGTTCTTTGACTTGAACAACTAAAACATCATCATCGCGAAGAACTTTAACGTCCTCAAAGTTGCCTGAAGCATACAGTGCACGAATGATCTCAGACACATCGCCGTCATCCACTTCATCGCCAATACGTACTGGCATTTTCAGTAGAGCTGCACCAAGTGCAACACGCTGTAAACCTTCGATCTTGATATCTTGAACTACAAAGTTTTGTGCTCCGTTCGCAGCCACACTAGTGGCCAATAGACTTGCGAACAGAATTTGCTTAATCGCCATACTTATTCTAATTATTCCTTGCTACTACCAATGCCTGTGAGAAACCATTCACAGACGAGTAAAATCATTAAATATTGCCAGAGCCATCAAAGAGAAGAGGATTGCGCCTCCCACTCTATATCCCATTTCTTGAACTTTTTCAGGTACAGGTTTACGAGTAACGGCCTCAATAGCGAAAAAGAGCAAATGTCCGCCATCAAGCATAGGCAGCGGAACTAAATTAATAATACCCAAGTTAACACTAATCAGAGCTAAAAAACCTAAGAAGTAAACTAAACCGTAATCGGCGGTTGCCCCTGCGCCTTTAGCAATTGAAATTGGGCCACTCAAGTTATTTAAGCCAACATCACCAACGATAAGCTTCTTAAGCATTGTCAGTGTCAAACCTATGATTTGACCTGTTTTATCAAATGCTTTTCCTACAGACTCAATTACACCAAATTGTAACTCAAAGCGATAATCTTCTGGCCATTCTGCGACTTCGGGAGCAATACCCGCATAGCCGATTGTAGAACCATCAGAAAATTCGCGACTATTGGGCGTCATAACCAATGACCGCTCAACACCATTTCGTAATACGACAAGGTCCAAGGGCATCATTGGGTGTGAACGGATTAATTCAACAACCGACTTCCACTGTTCAATAGGCTGACCATTAATTTCGACAATTTTATCGCCAGATTCTAGCCCTGCAGAATAGGCAGCACCGTCATCAATAACTTGAGCGAGCACTGTCGATATCTCTGGAGAATAGGGTCTAAAACCAAGCGTTGTCATTGCTGACTCAGTTTCTGGGTTGAACGACCAGTCAGAAATATCCAATGTTATCTGTTGTTCAAAGCCGATGTCGTCTTGAGAAGAAACCGTTACAGTCATGGACTCATCACCAATATGTGATATCAAACCCAAGTTTACTGATTCCCAATCTGCGGTTTTGATTCCTGAAATAGATTTAAGTTCCATTCCAGTTTCAATTCCGGCTCGTGCAACAATAGATTGCGGGGTGACCTCACCGATCACCGGTTTAACCGCAGGCACGCCAATCAAAAATACCAGCCAATATGCGAACACGGCAAAGATAAAGTTGAATGCTGGACCTGCACCCACAATCGCTGTTCGTTTCCACAACGGTTTCTTATCAAAAGCGTATTGCTGTTCGTCTTCAGAAAGGTCATCAACACGACCATCAAGCATCTTAACGTAGCCACCCAATGGAATGACTGACAAGCTATATTCCGTTCCATCGCGGCCAACTTTACTCCAGATCGATTTACCAAAACCAATCGAGAATTTTTCTACTTTCACACCGCAGCGACGAGCAACCCAGAAGTGTCCAAATTCATGAACAGCGACCAGAATACCAAGCGCTACAATAAAGGATGCGAAGTTCCACAGAATTCCACTCATGTTAGCTGCTCTTTTATAAATTGAATGGCTATTTGACGAGACATATTATCGAGCTCAAGAAGGCTTTCCAAGCTATCTAAGCCCTCAGAGTTATGTTGTTCACATACTTTGTTCATAACATACTCGTTAATGATAGCAATATCGGTAAACTTTACTTGATTGTTCAAGAAAGCATCGACTGCAATTTCGTTTGCCGCATTAATCGCTGTTGTTGCATGCTGACCCAAATAGCACGCCTCAATGGCTAATCTCAAACATGGGTAACGAGTTAAATCGGGCTCTAAGAAGGTAAGCTCGCCCACTTTGGTGAAATCCAGAGGCTTAACACCCGCTTCTGTGCGTTCAGGATAAGACATCGTCAAAGCGATTGGCGTTGCCATATCGGGTTCGCCCATTTGAGCGAGCACCGAGCCATCCTTGTACTGAACCATAGAATGAATCACAGACTGAGGGTGGATAATAACTTTGAGTTGCTCTTGAGAGGCATTAAATAGCCATTTCGCCTCAATGTACTCTAAGCCTTTATTCATCATAGTTGCTGAATCGACAGAGATTTTAGGGCCCATTGACCAGTTAGGGTGTGCAATAGCACGCTCAGGAGTAACGGATTCAAGCTCTGCGACATCGGTATAGCGGAAAGGGCCGCCAGAACCCGTCAAGAGAATATGGTTGATACCGTTCTCTTCCAGATTACAACGACCTAGATTGGTTTGTACATTTTGCGGTAAGCATTGAAAGATAGCATTGTGTTCACTATCGACAGGAAGTAGCTCAGCGCCATATTTTTCGACTGCGTCGATGAACAACTGCCCTGACATCACTAAGGCTTCTTTATTAGCAAGTAAGATACGCTTGCCCGCTTTAACTGCTGACATCGTAGGAAGCAAACCTGCCGCACCCACAATAGCAGCCATTACCGTGTCCACTTCATCTAGAGAAGCGACCTGACACATGCCTTCAGAACCAGAAAGAACTTTGATGTTTGGGTAATTTGTAGACAACACTTCAGTCAACTTAGATGCTGCATCAGGGCAAGCCATAGCAACATAGCTTGGTTGCCACTTTTCAACTAACGCCAGCATCTTTTCAACATTCGAGCCTGCAGCCATTGCTACAACCGAATAGAGTTCTGGGTTTTGTTCAACGACTTTTAGTGTACTTGCACCAATTGAGCCGGTAGCGCCAAGGATAGTTAGATTTCGCATCACATATGACCGTAGAAATGTAATAAAGGGCAGAATCACTGCCCTTTTTTATTAGAATGCTAAATAAAGCAGAGCAAAGACAGGGAACGCAGCCGTTAAGCTATCTATTCTATCAAGTATACCACCATGACCAGGAATCAGATTACTGCTGTCTTTCACCCCAGAAACACGTTTAAACATGCTTTCAACAAGATCACCAAGAACAGAAATAACGACGGTCACAAGAGTAATAACAATCATGTGGAGAGGGCTTGTGAATTGGATATCAAACAAGTCAGCAAAGATCCAGGCCACGATCACTGCTGTAATGATGCCACCAATAAGACCTTCAATCGTTTTATTAGGACTCACCGCAGGGGCCATTTTGCGCTTGCCAAAGCTCTTTCCTGAAAAGTAAGCACCACTGTCCGCAGCCCAAACAAGCAAGCAAACGAACATCACCAATTTTGCGCCGTGGTAAGGATCAACATCGATACCGTTAGCACGCAGGATAACCACACTCCAGAAGAATGGTAGCAAAGTCAGCACGCCAAATGCGTGACGAAGAATGGATGAGTCTTTCCATGCTGGCATAGACTTAGGATAAGTCACTGCCATACCACTCGCGATTACCCACCAAATTGAACCAATCGTTAGAATGGCGTAGTGAGCACCCGATAAGTTATTAAGGCTAAATGCATCAAAAGGTATAAAAGCAAAACTTGCAGCACTTACCACAACTGTTGGAATCAACGCTAAATAACGTGATTTGCTTTCAACAAACTGAGTCCACTCCCAAAAACCCAATAGCGAGATTACTGCTAGTGAAAGAATAAACGTGGGAAGTGATAACTCGAAAATACCTAGAATAACTAGGGGAGCTAAAATCAACGCCGTAATAATTCGTTGTTTCAAACCAAAAAAATCCTTATTAACTGTCCATCAGAGCTTTAATTTGCTCACCGGTGCATCCAAAACGACGCTCGCGGTTTACAAACCAAGTCACAGCTTCTACTAAGCTGTCTTCATTAAAGTCTGGCCAGAATTGTTCAGTGAAATACATTTCGGCGTAAGCTAATTGCCAAAGCATAAAGTTACTAATGCGGCACTCGCCACTGGTGCGGATAAGTAGATCGACTTCTGGAATATCTGCCATCGTCAGGTGTTGTGTAATCATAGCTTCATCAATGTCTTCTACATTAATATCGCCAGACTTAACCTGTTGAGCAATCGAAGTCATCGCTTGCTGGATATCCCACTTACCGCCGTAGTTAGCCGCAATATTAATAACCATACCCGTATTGGTGCTAGTCAAAGCTTCCGCTTCTTCTATTTTCTTTTGTAGTCGCTCATTAAAACGACTTTTATCACCAATAACACGAAGTTGTAGATTATTTTTATGAAGCTTTTTTACTTCACTCGATAGCACTGAAATAAACAGTTCCATCAAGAGACCCACTTCTTCTTCAGGACGACGCCAATTTTCACTACTAAAAGCAAAAAGAGTTACGGCTTTGATGCCAAGTCTGGCTGCTGAAGATATGGTTTTTCGAACAGCTTGAACGCCATTTTTATGACCAAAGACACGAGGCTTACCCTGAGCTTTCGCCCAGCGACCATTACCATCCATAATGATAGCAATGTGTTTAGGAAGAGAGTCTGTGAACGCTTGAGAATTATGCATAAAAGAGTGAATCAAATTCTAATAGTCGAACAGAATAGCATAAAAAAACGCTGCACCGTGAGTACAGCGTTTTTCCTGAAAGAAAGAATATGGAAAATTAAACTTCCATCAACTCTTTTTCTTTAACTGCTAGAACTTCGTCTACGTTCTTAACCGCAGCGTCAGTTAGCTTTTGAATTTCGTCTTGTGCTTTACGATCTTCATCTTCTGAAATTTCTTTGTCTTTAAGAAGCGCTTTTAGATCGCCATTCGCGTCACGACGGATGTTACGAATAGCAACACGGCCACCTTCAGCTTCGCCACGAACGATTTTAACTAGGTCTTTACGACGCTCTTCCGTAAGCGGTGGAAGTGGAACGCGAATAACCGTACCTGCAGACATAGGGTTTAAGCCTAGGTCAGAAGTCATGATTGCTTTTTCAACAAGAGGAGTCAGTGTTTTATCAAACACTGTAATTGCTAGTGTACGTGCGTCTTCAGCAATAACGTTAGCTACTTGAGTCAAAGGCGTTGGTGCACCGTAGTACTCAACAGTAAGACCAGAAAGTAGGCTCGGGTGAGCACGGCCTGTACGGATTTTTTGTAGGCTGTTTTTTAGTGCATCAACACTTTTTACCATGCGCTCTTGAGCGTCTTTTTTGATTTCGTTAATCACAATTTCACCTTGATTATGTTCTTTCTTCAAGAAAGCTTTTTATTTGGAGTGATAAGGATAAGCTTACCGAAGCATTATACTTCAGTAAGCCCGAAAAATTAGTCAGCGTCGCTGATTAATGTACCTTCAGTTTCACCCATAACCACGCGACGTAGTGCGCCTGGCTTATTCATGTTAAATACACGGATTGGCATTTTGTGGTCACGTGCTAGCGTAAATGCGGCCAAGTCCATTACTTTCAATTCTTTCTCAAGAATTGTGTTGTAAGACAACGTATCATACAACTCTGCGTCTGGGTTTGCTACTGGGTCAGCAGTAAATACACCATCTACTTTTGTTGCTTTTAGAACTACGTCAGCTTCGATTTCGATACCGCGTAAACATGCAGCAGAGTCTGTAGTAAAGAATGGGTTACCAGTACCTGCAGAGAAGAGCACAACACGACCTTGACGTAGTTGGCTGATTGCATCTGCCCAGTTGTAGTCGTCACATACACCTTTAAGAGGAATTGCTGACATTACACGTGCGTTTACGTAAGCACGGTGTAGTGCGTCACGCATAGCAAGGCCGTTCATTACCGTTGCAAGCATCCCCATATGGTCACCAACAACACGGTTCATACCCGCTTCTGCTAGGCCTGCGCCACGGAAAAGGTTACCACCACCGATAACAACACCAACTTGAACGCCTAGTTCAACTAATTCTTTTACTTCTTGAGCCATACGATCAAGGATCGTTGGGTCAATACCAAAACCTTCTTCGCCTTGTAGCGCTTCACCGCTAAGTTTTAACAGAATACGTTGATACGCTGGTTTAGGGTTCGTAGTCATGGAGCTTACCTTCCAAAGAGTTGATGATTAACAGTCATGGATAAAAACTGAAGAGCTCAGTTTGCATTCATAACAGCTAAAAGCCGGAAATAATTCATTATTCATAAAAAGACCGCAGCATTTGCCACGGTCTCTTTTCAAACAATACGCTAAGGATTAACCTTTTTGTACCGCTGCAACTTCGTCTGCGAAGCTCATTTCAGCTGCTTTCTCGATACCTTCACCAACTTCTAAACGAACGAAGGTAGTAACTGATGCGCCTTTCTCTTTAAGAATGTCAGCAACAGTTTTCTTAGGTTCCATGATGAAAGCTTGACCAGTAAGAGATACTTCGCCCGTGAATTTCTTCATACGGCCGATAACCATTTTCTCAGCGATCTCTTGTGGTTTGCCTTCGTTCATAGCGATTTCAACTTGAACAGCTTTTTCTTTTTCTACTACGTCAGCAGGTACGTCAGATGGGTTAACGTACTCAGGCTTAGAAGCAGCAACGTGCATAGCGATGTGCTTAAGCGTTTCAGCTTCGCCTTCACCAGCAACAACAACACCGATTTTCTCGCCGTGACGGTAAGAAGCTAGTGCAACACCTTCAACAAGCTCAACACGACGGATGCTGATGTTCTCACCGATCTTAGTTACTAGAGCGATACGTGCGTCTTCAAACTTAGCTTGAAGTGCAACGATGTCTAGACGTTCAGCTAGAGCAACTTCAGCAACTTCGTTAGCGAATGCAAGGAAACCTGCATCTTTAGCTACGAAATCAGTTTGGCAGTTCACTTCAAGAAGAGCAGCAACGCCAGCTTCTTCTTTAATGATGATTGCGCCTTCAGCAGCAACGTTACCAGCTTTTTTAGCTGCTTTCGCTGCGCCAGATTTACGCATGTTTTCAATTGCTAGCTCGATGTCGCCTTCAGCAGCAACAAGCGCTTTTTTACATTCCATCATGCCCGCAGCTGTGCGTTCACGAAGTTCTTTAACTAGAGCTGCAGTTACAGTTGCCATTCTCTATTCCTCAGTAAATTCTAAAAAAGATAAAAAACAGGGGCCTAATTAATTGGCCCCTGATATTGACTGTATTCAGTTCTTAAGCCATCGATTATGACCGCTTAATATGAACTAAATATGGCTCAGAGCCGCTATTATTCAGCTTCTACAAAACCGTCTTTTTCAGCAGCTACAGCAGCAACATCTTTGTTACGACCTTCTTTAACCGCGTCTGCAGCAGCGTTTAGGTAAAGCTGTACTGCACGGATTGCATCATCGTTACCAGGGATAACGAAGTCAACACCGTCTGGGTTAGAGTTAGTATCAACTACAGCGTAAACTGGGATACCTAGGTTGTTTGCTTCTTTAACTGCGATGTGTTCGTGATCAGCATCGATAACGAATAGAGCGTCTGGAAGGCCGCCCATGTTCTTGATACCACCAAGAGACTTCTCTAGCTTCTCCATTTCACGAGTGCGCATTAGAGCTTCTTTCTTAGTAAGCTTGTCGAAAGTACCGTCTTGAGCTTGCGCTTCAAGTTCTTTCAGACGCTTGATAGACTGACGAACAGTTTTGTAGTTCGTTAGCATACCGCCTAACCAGCGGTTGTTAACGTAAAACTGGTTGCTGTTGATAGCAGCTTCTTTAACAGCTTCAGATGCAGCGCGCTTAGTACCAACAAAAAGAACTTTACCTTTCTTCTCGCCAACTTTAGCGATTTCAGCTAGAGCGTCGTTGAACATTGGTACAGTTTTTTCTAGGTTGATGATATGTACTTTGTTACGAGCACCAAAGATGAATGGCTTCATTTTTGGGTTCCAGTAACGAGTTTGGTGACCGAAGTGAACACCAGCTTTAAGCATATCGCGCATTGATACAGTTGCCATTTTAAAATCCTCTATGGGGTTAGGCCTCCACATCCCCCATGAATCCGACCCCTAACAACTAACCACTTTTCAGCCGTTATCTGTGTTGTTGAGGCACCCCGGAACATGTGTCGGAATGTGTGTGATTTAAAGAAATAAGTTAGTGGACACAAAGCTTGTTTCGCCAATTGGAGAAAACAGTCCTGATGTCCGGCGCGCTTTATACCATATTTTGTCTATCTATGGCTAGAAAAAAATCCAAAAATGGCGACTGCTATACTCTAGCCTATTAGCGGATTTCACCGATAAATCGCGGCCTAATCAAATCGATTCAGCATCGTCTTACAGAGCAATATCGGCTTAAGTTAAGTAGTATCCACCAGCATTGTATGGATATGGGAATGTTGCGCTAAAATGCTGCACTGATAGAATAGCCCCAATATGCACACTTAGGTGCTACCAAATTAAGAGATATGCAATGGCTGTAAAAATTAAAACTGCTGAAGAAATTGAAAAAATGCGCGTCGCCGGCAAGCTGGCTTCTGAAATTTTAGAGATGATTGAACCTCACATCCAAGTGGGTACAACGACAGAAGAGCTTAACCAAATCTGTCACGAGTACGCTCTAGAGAGAGGCGCATACTCAGCACCACTTGATTACCACGGTTTCCCTAAGTCTATCTGTACGTCTATCAACCACATTGTATGCCACGGTATTCCAGCATCACAAGATGAGACGGGTAGCACAGGTCAATTCAAACCTGCAGTATTGAAAGATGGCGATATTCTAAACGTTGATATCACTGTGATTGTTCCTGATGACGAAAATGCAGACCTAAGCACTCGTCCGCAGGGTTACCATGGTGACACATCTAAAATGTTCCTTGTGGGTGAAGTTTCACCAGCAAACAAACGTCTATGCATGGTTGCTCAAGAAGCACTTTATGAAGGCATGCGTCAGGTTAAACCAGGCGTTCAACTTGGCCAAGTTGGTACTGCTATCGAGAAGTACATCAAGACAAACAACAAGAATAACCCACGCGCTAAGTTCTCTATTGTAAAAGATTACTGTGGCCACGGCATTGGTTCTGAATTCCACGAAGATCCACAAGTCGTTCACTATAAAAACAGCGATCGCACAGTGCTAAAAGCAGGCATGTGTTTCACAATCGAGCCAATGATCAATGCTGGTAAATTTGGTTGCCGTCTAGATGACGAAGATAGCTGGACAGTGTACACAGCTGACAGCAAGAACTCGGCTCAGTGGGAACACACATTAGTTGTGACTGATACAGGTTGTGAAGTACTAACACTACGCAGTGATGATACGATTCCACGTATCATGAAGAACGCTTAGTTCAACAAACTGAACACCTCAGACTTTTGAAAATATCCTCGCATTGCCGAGGATATTTTTTTATCCGCTCAATTTCGATTTTGGAGCAGCTTCTGTTAAATTGTTTACTATTCTCATTTGCTTGCACGGATAGCAGACTATGCCTTATCAATGCCCTATTACGTTCAATGACGAACAACTTGAAATCTGCGAATTAAAAAATCAGCTCGAAATCTTCACGCAGTACCAAAAGAGTGAATTTCTAAATCATCATCCAGTTACCGATTTGGTTCTGCTGCGCTCCGAATACATGGACTTGCTTCTCAATCGTTTATGGGAGCATTTCGGATTTAGCAAACTGCCTCATATTGCGTTGGTCGCAGTAGGCGGCTATGGCCGTGGTGAACTACACCCTTTATCCGATATTGATATTCTCATCGTCTCGCAAAAAACTCTGCCACCAGCACTAGGTGAGAAAGTCAGTCAATTCATCACCCTATTGTGGGATTTGAAGCTAGAAGTCGGCCACGCAGTGCGTACCATTGCTGAATGTATTGAGATTGGTAGTGACGATTTAACGGTTGCGACTAACCTGCAAGAATCGCGCTTACTGTGTGGCAGTGAAGACACCTTCCAAGAGCTGAAACTAAAGATTCATTCCGATTCATTTTGGCCAAGTGAGACCTTTTACAAAGCCAAAATTCAAGAACAAAGAGAGCGTCATGCTCGGTACCACGACACCACCTACAATCTAGAACCGGATATCAAATCAACTCCGGGCGGACTCAGAGACATCCACACTCTGAGTTGGGTAGCACGTCGCCACTTCGGTGCGACTTCTTTGTTGGAAATGAGCAAGTATGGCTTTCTTACCGATGCTGAATATCGTGAACTCGTGGAGTGCCAAGACTTCTTATGGCGCGTTCGCTTTGCACTGCACATAGAGCTGCGCCGCTACGACAATCGTCTTACCTTCGCGCATCAGGCTCAAGTAGCCGAACACCTTGGTTACACCGGTGAAGGCAATCGTGGTGTCGAGATGATGATGAAAGAGTTCTACCGAACACTTCGTCGTGTAGCAGAGCTCAACAAAATGCTGCTTAAGCTGTTTGACCAAGCAATAATTAACGGTGGTCAAACACAAGAAGCCGAAATTCTCGACAATGACTTCCAACGTCGAGGTTCATTAATCGAAGCGCGTAAGCCAGCCCTATTCCAAGCACGGCCAGAAACGATTCTCGATATGTTTATCCATATCGCGAATGACTCGACGATCGAAGGGGTAAGCCCACCAACATTACGACAACTGCGAACGGCGCGTCGCCGATTGAACCGCTTCCTGCATACCATTCCTGAAGCTCGTGACAAGTTCATGGATTTAGTTCGCCACCCCAACGCACTGCACAAAGCTTTTAGCTTGATGCATAAACTGGGCGTGCTATCGGCGTACTTACCGCAATGGAGCCAAATTGTCGGCCAAATGCAGTTTGATCTGTTCCACGTTTACACCGTGGATGAACACAGTATTCGCCTGCTCAAGCACATCAACCGCTTTAGCCAAGTAGAGAACCACGACAAACACCCAATTTGTTGTGAAGTGTACCCTCGAGTTCAGAAAAAAGAACTCCTGATCCTAGCCGCTATCTTCCACGACATCGGAAAAGGCCGTGGTGGAGACCATTCGGAAATTGGCGCAGTTGAAGCTTACTCCTTCTGTATCGAACACGGATTGTCAAAACCAGAAGCAAAACAAGTCGCTTGGCTCGTTCAGAACCACCTATTGATGTCTGTCACCGCCCAACGCCGTGATATCTACGACCCTGATGTCATCACTGAGTTTGCTAAAAAAGTCCGCGATGAAGAATCTTTAGAGCTACTGGTGTGCTTAACCGTCGCCGATATCTGTGCGACTAACCCTGAATTATGGAACAGCTGGAAACGCACCCTGTTAGCGGAGCTATTTCACTCAACACAGCGAGCACTGCGTCGCGGCTTGGAAAACCCAGTCGATGTCAGAGACCGTATTCGTCACAATCAACAAATGGCATCTGCACTGCTGCGTAAAGAAGGTTTCTCCGCTCGTGAAATTGAAGTGTTGTGGCAGCGTTTTAAAGCTGACTATTTTTTGCGTCATACACACACTCAAATTGCTTGGCACTGTGAGCACCTACTTCGCTTAGAAGATCCGAGCCAACCGTTAGTTTTGATCAGCAAGAAAGCGACGCGTGGCGGTACTGAGGTGTTTGTTTACTGTAAAGACCAAGCCGCACTTTTTGCGACCGTTGTAGCTGAGCTTGATAGACGTAACTTCAACGTTCATGACGCGCAGGTCATGGTCAGTAAAGATGGTCACGTTTTGGATACCTTTATCGTACTTGATCAGCATGGTGAAGCGATTGATGAAGCAAGACACAAAGCCGTTGCGAAACATCTAACTCATGTTCTGGCTGATGGCCGTCCAACTAAGATTAAGACACGTCGCACGCCTCGAAACTTGCAGCATTTCAAGGTAAAAACTCGGGTTGAGTTCCTACCAACCAAGAGCAAGAAGCGCACCTTGATGGAGTTGAGAGCTCTTGATACACCGGGGTTGTTGGCTCAAGTCGGCGCAACCTTTGCTGAGTTAGACATCAATTTGCACGGCGCTAAAATTACCACCATCGGCGAACGTGCAGAAGATTTGTTTATTCTGACCAGTGACGCGGGAGGAAGGTTGTCTGAAGAACAAGAACAAGCCTTAAGAGAAAGATTAACCGAACACGTTTCAGAACTCGCACCTTAGAAAGCTAATTTAGAGCTAGAAGTAAGTTGTGACTAGGAAACAAGTTTAGCTCTTGGAGCTGCTTTAATAGCCAAATAAGTGTGGGCAAAGATAGAGAGCGATCTTGCCCACAACTTACAATCAATTCACAGATATCAACTATCTAGCTCGTCGTTAGGCTGCTACATTGATCAAGTCAATTACATAAAAGTATTACATTCATAACCTAGAGGTCGCTTATGTATCCAAACCTCACTGGCTTAGGTATCCACGAACCTAAACAGATTGAACGTTACTCCCTTCGCCAAGAAGCGCACAAAGATATCCTGAAGATTTACTTTCGCAAGCAGAAAGGTGAACTGTTCGCGAAAAGCGTTAAGTTTAAGTACCCGCGACAAGTAAAAAGTGTGCTTGTTAGCGGCGGCAATAATCAATACAAAGAAGTGACCGAGATTAACCGCAACCTCACTCTTGTGATTGATGAACTCAACAAGATCACCAAACCGACGCCAACGGCTGAGGTGGATGTGAAGCAGAAGATCCTTACTGACTTACGCCATCTAGAAAAAGTGGTATCAAGCAAGATCGCAGAGATCGAAGCCGATCTAGAAAAACTTAAATGATCCCGCGATTCACGGTTAGCGATTAACGATTAACTAACCAACATTAGTTATGCTGTTAAGGTCGCACAGACATCAAAAAGGGCTGATATCACTATCAGCCCTTTGTTTTTATTCTATTTTCTCTATTCACTTAGACTCGCGATTGCTTAAACACGCGTGACTTACTTCGACAAGCAAGTTTGAGCATCGATTAAGTGGGCATCCCACTCAAAAGTTTCAAACAACCTTAACCACGTTTCATCTAAGTTCGCCTTCATCACCAATTCTTCTTTAGTGAAAGGATGAATGAAGCGCAATTCAGAAGCATGCAGCAACAGACGGTGTGAGTCTAAATCATCACGGAACAGTCGGTTATGCTTACCATCACCATGTGAAGTATCGCCCACGATTGGGTGTCTTAGATGAGCCATGTGACGACGCAGCTGATGTTTACGTCCTGTCTTTGGCATCATCTCAACTAAGCAATAACGACTGGTAGGAAAACGGCCTGTTGAATACGGCACTTCAACTTTAGCTAACGGCTCGTAAACAGTGACGGCTTCTTGTGGTTCTTTATCTTCTTTCGCGAACTTATCGGCGATCTTATCCAGCTCAACCTTAAGCGCATAATCGAGCGTATCGCCCTCTTCTATCCAACCACGCACAATCGCATGATAGGTTTTTTGCATCTCGTGGTTGGCGAACATCGGCATCACCTCAGAGGCAACTTCACTCGACAGAGCAAACACCAATACGCCAGACGTTGGACGGTCTAAGCGATGCAGAGGAAATACGTGCTGACCAATTTGGTCGCGCAGAGTCTGCATCACAAACTGAGTCTCGTGTTTATCCAACCATGAGCGATGCACTAGCATACCCGCAGGCTTATTCACCGCGACAAAATACTCATCTTGATAAATGATCTCTAACATTACGCGCATACCTCATCAATGCTCTGAATCGTCACTAGCAGCTCAGCTTTGTCTGCCTCATTTTTCCACACTTCACCAAAATAAGGATGAATCGCAAAGCCCTTAGGTAGGCTCATTTGGGCATCCATCATTGCGTTGATCTTTACGATAAAGATCCACTGCAACCACTCTTCTGGCTGTAGCGAGTCAATCGCAAAAGGCTCAACGCTCGCCAAAGCTTCATCCGAAGGCGAAACATCACTCCATAGCGAACATTGGCGCATTTGTTGTTCTAATTGTTGAAGTAAAAGAGGTAACTTTGTGGCAGCTGTCATTTTTCACCAAGTTATTTATCTAGTGACCTTGAAATTGGGGCATAGAGTACCATCTATTTAGGAAAGAAAGTTAGGAGCTTTATTACTATGGAAACCATTCACACGCTCACTCAGTTACTAAAGAATAGCGGTTGCCAATACGACATCTACGACCTAGGTCGTCGTATCCAGAAAATCGACAACACCCTATTCTCTGATGTTGAGCAGGGGAAACAGCCATACCCGTTTCCACTTCAGAAACAAGCTCACTTAGCGATTAGCTACTGGAACGAACACAAGCAACCTTGGATCTGGTTCCTAAAATTCAAACTCGATGAAAGAGGCTTACTGCATCAAGGGGATGTGGGTAATTTTCTTAAGTTTGTTATCGAAGCGATGGGCACTCGTTTGAACGGTGATATCAGCGAAGAGCAACAACAAAAGCTGTCAAACAACCCTTATACCTTCAAGCCTTCTGAAGACAAAATGGCCGTATTCCATAGCCAAGTAAGAGCAGGGTTAGACCTCGCGACGAGCCAATATTACGAGCACGCTCAGCATTACTTCACAGGTGAGCTTGGTTGGGATAACTGGAAAACCGTTGGTCTTCAAGGCATCACCGATATGTGTGCTCGCTTAGGCAGTCAGCAAAACGGTGTCGCTATTCGCAAAGCATTGAATAAACTGCCATCAGAGCCGCTATACGCAACACTAGGGACGCTTGAGCACACGCAAATCAATGATAAGCTCGCTCAACGCTTACAAGAAATGGCAGACAATGAGATTAACAGTCAAGAGCCGGATCTGTTCTTACTGTCAGCTTTGGTTCGTGCCCTTTCCGGTGCAGAACAAAGGATCGCGAATAACATCATTAACCAAGTTCTCGCGAGTCCACGCTTTAGCCACCAAGAGGTGTTAATTGGTTTAGCGGGTCGCAGCTGGCACGCACTACAAGATCCAGCGATTGCCGAGCAATTCTTGTTGCGCCTCGCACAAACAGGCAACCAAAACCTGTTCAATCAGTTATTTGCAGATTTAGTGATGATTCCGACACTAAGAATGGTATTTTTGCCGTTGTTGAATTCGAACCCATCACCAGAACTCGCAAACGCATTGATTGAGTTACAACAAGCGGCTAAGTCGCAATAAAAACTAGACAGAACAGCTCAGTAGCTCGTAACAACGAGCTCAAAACACAATTGGAATAGAAAGATAAAAGGAAGTATGGACTAAATGATAGATAACTTAGTGGCTATTTTGATGCTGTGCTTCTTTTGCTTTCTGTTTTGGCAGCAGCGCAGGCAATCCGAGCTTGCGAAAGCTGCCATTGCGAGAAAGTGTAAAGAGCTCGACTTGCAGCTATTAAGCGTTGCCTTCAACGGTCATAAACTTAAGATGCGCCATGAGCTCACGACCATTTGGCGCTGGCATACTGTGTACCATTTTGAATTTTCGGCATTAGGTGATGACCTATACCAAGGAAAACTGACCATGGTCGGCTTCCGCTCTATGCGGTTTGAGCTACAGCCTCATAGAATGTAACGTCGCAGTGCGCGTTATAGCTATATTCATGATAAGGGCCAAACGAATCTTGTTTGGTTTCCTTAAATTCAAACCCTAGTTTTTCTAATAACTTAATCGATGGGTTGTGGCCGACATTCACAGTCGCAACAACATTCGTTAGGCGCTCTTCAAAACACACCAAACTTAAAAATGGTTTTAGCACCTCACTAGCAAAGCCGCGATTCCAATGCTCTTTATCCAAAATAAAGCCAAGCTCATGCCTACCCTCTTCTGATGAAATAAAGACATGTCCAAGATATTCACGGGTTTGGTTGTGGATGATAGCGCGGCAGAAGCCGACGTTGTCTTGCAGTATCTCTTGAAATAAGAACTTCGCAGAGGCAATAGAGTGCGGCCCATTCATTTCAGAACGATTAACGGGGCAGCAATTCAACTTGATAAAGTCGTGTTGTAGCTGTTCGGTATAAGGTACCAACAGCGTTCTTGAGGTTGCTATCGTCATAAAACACTCCTTGTGTTGACCATTAGCAGAAAAGCAGATGTCGCGATCTTAGATAAAAGCTCCTGAATTAAAGAGCCCCCTAGATAGAAGAAAAGCCTCAGATAAAGAAAAGCCCCGACACCGAAGTGTCAGGGCTAGGGTCTTACTCGCAGCAGTCCGGCTACTAATAAATGCTCCATGCATCATCCATAATAGTGGCTGTAATCCTTCAGCTCTTTCCTTTACTTCGCCGTCCTAGCGGTGTCCAATCATCCTGAAAGCTAACAATCCTAGTTAGCGCACATCACTTGTTCCGTGAGCGGTGTCCTTTACATCGTCCTGATGCTAATCCAACCCTTTAAATCCTAAAGGTGTCCATTGTCATTCCGTTGCAGCTAACTTCCTGTTAACTGACTGTATCCCTACAATGTCCTTACGCTCCATGCTTGACTACTCAATCCTAAGTAACCAAATCTTCATCCTGAAGATAACCAAATCCTTGGTGCTTTCCTGTTCCGTGTCAGAATCCTTCCGACAAGGTTTAATTTACGCGATTTACGATTTGGGACAATAGATTTGCATCACACTTTGAATTCATAAAAGTTGTTACTTATATAAAACAACAAAAAATCAACCACTTAATCATATGCACCTCAATCTCTCTAGCGATATATTCGTGTTATCTCACAACCTTTGTAAGAGATCTCTCACAAGCTATGGGCGGTTTTATGATTCGCTATCACTCACCAGAGCGAGTAAAATGGCTGAAGACTAAAAATGGAGGTCAACATGCTGACAAAAGATGTGTCTGAAGAGTTGAAATCAGTGCTTGAAGGACTGCAAGCACAAGGGAAAGAGCCTACAGTTGCTTTAGTTAAAGCTCGTATGAGTACATCGGTTCCGATGCCCGCTTTAATCACAACCATCAAGAGCTGGAAAAGCGCGAATCGCGTTCCTAAAGTTGAAGTCGCGACACAAGAAGAGCCAGCACTCGATCGTGTTAGCCAACTGGAAAAGCAAATCCTTGAACTTACCACCCGCGTTGCCACGCTAGAAGCCAAGTTAACGGAACAATAAGTTAACTAAGCAATAAGCTAACAGAGAAATAGAACACTATGAAAATATGGGTTGATGCGGACGCTTGTCCTAAGGTTATCCGAGAAACAATCGTACGCGCAGCTGAGCGCACTGGGGTTGAATGTACCTTCGTGGCAAACCATCTGGTTCCTGTCCCTAAACGCAATAACATCCACTCAATTCAAGTCCCAAGCGGATTTGATATTGCAGATGATGAAATCGTAAAACGCACTGAACCCGGTGATCTCGTGATTACATCCGATATCCCTCTCGCCGATGAAGTGATCACCAAAGGTGGTCAAGCACTTAGCTCTCGTGGCGAGCTCTACACCAAAGAAACCATCAAAGCGCGCCTGAACATTCGTGACTTTATGGATACCATGCGTTCAAGCGGCATCCAAACGGGTGGACCAAGCGCCCTCTCACAGACCGATCGTCGTGAGTTCGCGAATCACCTTGATCGCCTGCTAGCAAAGCGCTAATCATTAAGAAACATTGATATTCGTTCATAGCCATAACCGTGAACCTGTAGATATGTTTGTCGACATACTCCGTTCTTGTTACTTAACACTTGATACTAAGTGCTACTTTAACGGAGTATTGATGATCCATCTTGTCACCATCTCTTCTTTTTAAATCATCCCAATTTTCTACACTCTTTCAGATCACTTTCCGTGATTGGTACACCATACTTTCGATCAAAAAAAACCTGCACGAGGCAGGCTTTAAAATCTAACAATATGACTTGTACTAACGTTACTACGGCGTGTAGAACGTTGCTGCACCTGGGCCTACTGGAAGACCAAATACGAACACCCATAGGTAGAACAAGATGCTCCAACCGAACATAAAGCAGATTGAGTATGGAAGCATTGTAGCAATCAGAGTACCGATACCAAGGTTCTTCATGTAACGCGTCGCTACAGCAAGAATAAGACCGAAGTAGCTCATCATTGGTGTAATGATGTTCGTCGTTGAATCACCGATACGGTAAGCTGCTTGAATCGTTTCTGGTGCGTAACCAACAAGCATTAGCATAGGTACAAAGATAGGTGCTGTTACTGCCCACTGAGCAGAAGCCGAACCGATCATTAGGTTAATGAAGCCACACATTAGGATAAATGCAAAGAACAACATTGGGCCAGTAAGACCGATATCTTGTAAGAAGCTAGCGCCACCAACAGCGATTACTTGACCAAAGTTAGTCCACTTAAAGAAAGCAACAAACTGTGCAGCAAAGAATACAAGAACAATGTACATGCCCATTGAAGACATAGACGTTGCCATCGCATTGATCACGTCACGATCGTTCTTCATTGAACCGGTAACTTTACCGTAAACAAAACCAGGAATAGCGAAGAATACAAAGATAAACGCAACAATACTCTTCAGGAATGGAGAACCCGAAACCGTACCAGACGCTGAACGTAGAACACCGTCAGCTGGAACGATAGTCCACGCTAGAAGTGCAGAAACAGCCAATACAGCAATACCTGCTAGTTTTAGACCTTTCTTCTCAACATCCGTCAGTCTGCCCATCGAATCATTTGATAAATCTTCAGAAGCTTCTTCGTCGTTGTATTTACCCAACTTAGGTTCAACAATCTTCTCAGTTACAAATGCACCTGTAATCGCGATGAAGAAAGTAGAAACAAACATGAAGTACCAGTTTGACTCAGGACCAACCGTGTAAGACGGGTCAATCATCTGTGCCGCTGTTTCTGTAATACCAGAAAGCAGTGGGTCAACCGTACCGATAAGTAGGTTTGCAGAGTAACCACCTGACACACCAGCGAATGCCGCAGCAAGACCAGCAAGAGGGTGACGACCTAAAGAATGGAAAAGCATTGCTGCTAGTGGAATAAGTACCACATAGCCAAGCTCTGATGCTGTGTTAGAGATAATACCTGCAAACACAACCGTTACTGTAACCATGCGCTTAGAAGCACCCATTACCATGCCACGCATTGCAGCAGATAGTAGACCTGAGTGTTCAGCAATCGCTACACCAAGCATAGCAACAAGTACAGTACCTAGTGGAGCAAAACCAACAAAGTTCTTAACTAAGTTAGTCACAATAAGTTGTAGACCTTCTGCGTTAAGCAGACTTACAACGTGGATCATGCCGTCAGCAGCACGACCTTTAGCACCTTCTGGTCGAGGGTCCATAACAGACACTTCGAAGTAACCAGCAATACCTGAAGTAACGAGGATTGCTAAGCAGAAGATTGCGAAAAGAGTGATTGGGTGGGGTAATAGGTTCCCCAAATATTCAACGCCATCTAAAAAGCGAGTAAAAATAGGTTTTTTAGGCGAATTGTTTTTTATTGAAGCTGATGAACTCATCAGTTCCCTCCTTGTAGTGATTCCTGTGCAATTGTGACAAAGATGTTTAAATTGCCCGCGCAGATTACTCGACAAAAGGGTCAATTAGAAATCGTAAATGTTACAAAGTGTGTAACAAGCCATTCTTTTTAACTTAATAAAAACAAAAAATTAGCAAATAACTCCAATTAAAGTATAAAAGTTAGGTTTATAATTGGTATGGATGCATTCATTCGGTTTATGCTTGCGCTTGTAAGCTATTGATAAAGTGACAAATAAAAAACGACGTACGCTAAGTGAGCACATACTCTCCTGCAAAGTTCCTCTCGAAGGAAAAGAAAAACAGACAAATGAATGAAGTTTGACTTTCCCCTCGTTTTTACACTCATGTCACATCAAATTGACTGACTATTTTTGAACCGCTTTGAATCTCGGGTTGGATTTACAGATGACATAGAGACGGCCTCTACGCTTTACTATTTGGCAATCTGGGTGACGGCTTTTCGCACTTTTCAGTGATTTCACAACTTTCATTCTATTTCGCTCCCTTACCTAATTGACCAAAACGACGAGTGAAGTTCGCAACGCGTCCCTCTTTATGTAGCACTCGCTGTTTACCCGTATAGAAAGGATGCGACTTTGACGACACCTCAATCGTGAAGTAAGGATAAGTATTTCCGTCTTCCCATTCGATAGTGCGATCTGTTTTCAATGTTGATCCGATTAAGAAGTACTCATCGACACTGGTGTCATGAAAAACCACGGGGCGGTAATCAGGGTGGATATTCGGTTTCATTGTATTTCCCTTAAATAACTAATTTGATATATTATAACATATCAAATGATAATTATTATCAAAAGAAAAACAAGTGATTTTATGATATTTTTCCGTCTTAACTGAAACCAGAGAACACCTTGCTATGTACACCATTGAACCTGTTGGCTTTATTGAGTCTCCTTATAAAGAGAAGTTCGCTGTGCCAAGACAGCCTAGGTTAGTACCCACTTCTACCTCAAGAGTCAGGCTAGTTGAAGCAGCGAACTGCCTTGAGTCTGTTCGTGATATTGAACAATTTAGTCATGTGTGGTTGTTGTTTTTGTTCGATAAGAACCTTGAAGCAGGATGGAAACCAACCGTGAGGCCACCTCGCCTTGGCGGGAACGAACGTATTGGTGTATTCGCGTCTCGTGCCACATTCAGACCGAATGGAGTGGGTATGTCCGCGGTTGAGCTCAAAGGTGTATCTCAAGAAAAGGGACAAACTTGGTTGGACTTGGGCAGTGTTGATCTCGTTGACGGCACACCGATCATCGACATCAAACCTTATATCCCCTACTCGGATTCAATTCCCGATGCACTAGGAGGGTTTGCCGCCGATGAACCAGCAGTGCTCGACGTTAACTTCTCACAACAAGCGCAAAGTAAGCTCGAAAACCACCCACAAGCACGCCATATCATTCAGGTGATCAAAGAAGTATTAGGCCAAGATCCTCGCCCTGCCTATAAGAAAGGTAAGCCTGACAACAAGGAATATGCGGTAAATTTGTTCGATCTTAACGTGAAATTCGTGGTTGAAACGCTTTTCATCAATGTAACTGACATTGAACGCTTTTGAGATCCCAAATAGGCTGATATTATATGCGGCTATATCAGATTTGCTGTTGTCATTAACCACAGCAAGTTTTCTTTTATCAATGATGAAACGGATACCATAGAATGCGTACCAGTAACTACCTTCTTTCTACTCTGAAAGAGACTCCAAACGACGCAGAAGTTATCAGCCACCAGCTGATGCTACGTGCAGGTATGATCCGTAAGCTAGCTTCAGGTTTATATACTTGGCTACCTACTGGTCTACGTGTACTGCGTAAAGTCGAAAATATCGTTCGCCAAGAGATCGATAATGCAGGTGCCGTTGAAATCTTGATGCCCGTAGTTCAACCGTTTGAGCTTTGGGAAGAGACTGGCCGTTCTGAAAAGATGGGTCCTGAGCTACTTCGTTTCACAGACCGTCATTCTCGTCCATTTGTTCTTAGCCCAACAGCAGAAGAAGTGGTAACGAGCCTAGTACGTAACGAGATCAGCTCTTACAAACAGCTACCTCTAAACCTGTACCAAATCCAGACTAAATTCCGTGATGAACGCCGCCCTCGTTTTGGCGTAATGCGTGCTCGTGAATTCTCTATGATGGATGCGTACAGCTTTGATATCGATAAAGAAGGCTTAGAAAAGTCTTACCAAGCGATGCACGATGCTTACTGTAAAGCATTTGACCGCATGGGCCTTGAGTACCGTCCAGTATTAGCAGACTCTGGCGCAATCGGTGGCAGCGGCTCTCAAGAGTTCCACGTTCTTGCTGAAAGCGGCGAAGACCTAATCGCATTCTCTTCAGAATCTGATTACGCAGCGAACATCGAGAAAGCAGAAGCACTAGCTCCAACGACTGAAGCGGCAGCGCCAACTCAAGAGATGGAACTGGTTGATACGCCAAACGCAAAAACAATCGCAGAACTTGTAGAGCAACACGGTCTAGCAATCGAGAAGACCGTTAAGACTCTATTCGTTAAAGCTTCTGATGAAGTAAATGCAGACATCATCGCGCTAATCATCCGTGGCGACCACGAGCTTAACGAAGTGAAAGCAGAGAACCTTCCACAGGTTGCTGCTCCACTAGAGATGGCTTCTGAAGAAGAAATCCGTGCACTTGTTGGTGCAGGTCCTGGTTCACTTGGCCCTGTTGGTCTAGAGCTACCATTCATCGTTGACCGCTCTGTTGCTGTAATGAGCGACTTCGGTGCTGGTGCAAACGTAGACGGTAAGCACTACTTCGGTATTAACTGGGGTCGTGACGTTGAGCTTGCTCAAGTTGAAGACCTACGTAACGTAGTTGAAGGCGACCTAAGCCCATGTGGTCAAGGTACCATCCAACTTAAGCGCGGTATCGAAGTTGGTCACATCTTCCAACTAGGTAATACTTACTCTAAAGCAATGAACTGTAACGTGCTTGGTCCTGATGGTAAGAGCGTAATCCTAGAAATGGGTTGTTACGGTATCGGTGTTTCACGTGTTGTTGCATCTGCTATCGAGCAAAACCACGATAAATTCGGTATCACTTGGCCAGACGCACTAGCACCATTCCAAGTTGCTATCGTACCAATGAACATGCACAAATCTGAGCGCGTTAAAGAAGCCGCTGAGAAGCTATACGCTGAATTAACGGCTATGGGAATCGAAGTACTATTTGATGACCGTAAAGAGCGCCCAGGTGTTATGTTTAAAGATATCGAGCTAGTGGGTATCCCTCACACTATCGTTATCGGTGATCGCAGCATGGACGAAGGTAACTTCGAATACAAAAACCGTCGTACTGGTGATAAAGAAGCAATCGCTATGGACACGGTTATCGAGCACCTTACAGCTCAACTAGCTTAGTAATCCGATTACTCGCTAGATAAACATTGAAAGGCTACCATTAGGTGGCCTTTTTTGTGCCTGTCGTTTCTCTTCAAACTCCCTTCTATTTATCACCAGAGTAAATAACGTAAGTTAATCCCCTGTTCATCTTTAAATCCGTATATTGGGTTCATCAACTCTTTAGACACGATTACATTGGAGGTATCGATGGATATCAAAAGCTTACTTAACCAAGCACTTAAGTCAGATCTAGTTAAACAAGGTACTCAGAAGCTTTCCCAAGGCTCTTCAAGTTTAAGTGGCCTAACTCAAGGCGGCAGTGGTAAGAATATCAACAAAAGCACGCTCGGAGCCTTCGGCGCAGGCGCAGTTGGCGGCGGACTCTTAGGTGCGTTAATGGGCTCTAAGAAAACCAAGAAAATGGGTAAGAAAGCCGCTGGTATTGGTGGCGCAGCGGCACTTGGCGCACTCGCTTACAAGGTCTATAACGACTATCAGTCGAAACAAGGCCAAGCACCGAATTCCGAACAAGCTCAATTTGATGAGAACGACTCAAACCATAGTGTGCTGATTCTAAGATCGATGATTGCTGCGTCCAAAGCCGATGGTCATGTCGATGAAGAGGAGATGGCAAAGATCGAGCAAGCGGTCGAAAATATGGGCGCCGATTATCAACTGACTAAATTGGTCTCTGAAGAGCTGCACAAACCACTCGATCCAAGTGAAATTGCTCAATTAGCAACGTCACCTCAACAAGCGAGTGAGATCTACTTAGCCTCTTTGATTGTAGCGGATGAGCAGAACTTTATGGAGAAGGCTTACCTCAAAGAGTTAGCAAAGCAGCTCAACTTAGCTGATGAGGTCACTTATCAGCTTGAACAGCAGATCTCTAGTTAAGCGGTAATTATCAGGCGAATCAGTAAATATCACGCTAAGTAACAAGTTAGCAAAGTGATACATTGAGCATCAACAGAATGAGATATTGAGCAAGAACAAACTAACTCTGAACTTAGTCAGATCCACTTTGTTTTTGCTTATCTCTATGTGTATATTGAGATCAGTTATCATTTGGTTAGGTATAAAAATGAAAGTATACGATTGTTGTGATTTGGTGCGTGAACTGTATTCTCAAATTGGCAGTGGCGACCAAGGCTATATCCCTAAAGCGATCACCTGCGCGGTAAAAACATTGAACGACCTTGCTGCAGATGAATCTCTTCCTAAAGAAGCAAGAGATCGTGCTGCATTTGCCGCAGCGAATCTACTGATCTCAGATTTCGAGGACTAACATGAACCTCGCTAACTTTGAAAAGATGGATCCTGTGATGTTGATGAGCATCGTCAACATGAAGCTGCGTGACGACTTCGGTGGTGATTTAGATCGAGTAGTCAACTTCTATGAAATCGACAAAGCTGCATTGACTGCAAAACTTGCGTCTGCCGGTTTTGAGTTTCTTCCTGAAGCAAAACAGTTTCGATAGTCATTTAGAACAAACTTAAATTTTAAAGGCCAACCTCTGTGTTGGTCTTTTTGTTTCTAGGGCAGGCTAAACACGAATAAACTTATTAGAAATTATCTGGTTGCGCCTATACTTTTATATTCTAGAGTCAGCCAACACTCCTTGAATCAAAGCGTGTTGTTGTATAGGCTACTCCAAACAGCATATAAAACTCATCACCAAATTCGATGATATCGAAGGACTAACAATGAAAAGACTCGGACTTTTAGCCGTTATCGCAGCCGTATTTACCGCAGGTTGTGCTTCAAATACTCAACAAGACAACTTCCGTGAAGCCTCTTTTGAGCTGTGTAATACTGAAGTCGATATCTACTCTGTAAGCCATGATGAAAGAGTACGTATCGTCTGCTCTGACGGCTCTAAATTTGCCTTAAACAGTGAAGATACGCTAGAAATTATGCGCGATATCAACATCGACTATTGTGATGGCGAAGGCTTAGGTAAATTCAACGAAAGCCGTCACTACTACTCTTTCAAGTGTAAGTCAGGCACCCTACTTAGCATTAAAAAGTAGAAGCGACACAACAAGAAAGCGATAAAACAAGAAAGCAATAAAGGGTTGATGTGAAAGCATTAACCCTTTTTAGTACCTGCCTTTCTGTATTCTCAGATAACCTAAATCTCATACCTACAGATACAAAAAAGGCCCCAAAAGGGACCTCTTAAATCAATTTTCAAAGTAGTCGTTTGAAATTCTAGGAGAGCACGCGGATCTTACGGATGTAAGTGAGCATGCTCGACAACGACTTTATTACTTACAAATACAAAAAAGGCTCCCAACAGGAGCCTTTCAAATCGTATTTTTCAATCAAATAGCTTTAGTTCAAGGAAAAGGCGCGGAGTTTTCAGCACCTTCCCCTAAAACAAAAAGGGACTCAATGAGCCCCTTTAAAAGTACTTTTCAAAGTAGTCGTTTGAAATTCAAGGAGAGCACGCGGAGCTTACGGATGTAAGTGAGCATGCTCGACAACGAAGTTCAAATTACTACGCAGAAAAATTAAGCGTAAACCGGTAGACGCTTACAGATTTCTAGTACTTTTGCTTTAGTTGCTTCGATAACAGACTCATCACCCATGTTATCTAGGATGTCACACATCCAACCTGCTAGCTCTTTCGCGTCTGCTTCTGAGAAACCACGACGAGTGATAGAAGGAGAACCGATACGGATACCAGACGTAACGAACGGGCTACGTGGATCGTTTGGTACTGAGTTCTTGTTCACTGTGATGTTAGCTGAACCTAGTGCTGCATCTGCTTCTTTACCTGTGATGTCTTTGTCGATTAGGTCAACTAGGAACAAGTGGTTCTCTGTCGAACCTGAAACGATGTTGTAACCGCGTGCTAGGAATTCAGCAACCATTGCTTTTGCGTTAGCAACAACGCGAGCTTGGTATTCTTTGAACTCTGGCTCTAGAGCTTCTTTGAACGCTACTGCTTTACCAGCGATAACGTGCATTAGAGGACCACCTTGGCCACCTGGGAATACTGCTGAGTTTAGCTTCTTGTAAAGATCTTCACCTTCGTTAGAAAGGATAAGACCACCACGAGGACCAGCAAGCGTTTTGTGCGTTGTTGTTGTAACAACATGAGCGTGTGGAACTGGGTTCGGGTAAACGCCTGCAGCGATTAGACCAGCAACGTGAGCCATATCTACGAAGAAGTAAGCGCCTACTTTGTCAGCGATTTCGCGCATGCGCGCCCAATCACAAACTTGAGAGTAAGCTGAGAAACCACCGATGATCATCTTAGGTTTGTGCTCGATAGCTAGCGCTTCCATCTCTTCGTAATCGATTTGGCCTGCTTCATCGATACCGTAAGGAATGATGTTGTAAAGCTTACCAGAGAAGTTTACTGGAGAACCGTGAGTTAGGTGACCACCGTGTGCTAGGCTCATGCCTAGAACAGTATCGCCAGCATTCAGTAGTGCCATGTATACAGCGTTGTTTGCTTGAGAACCTGAGTGAGGTTGTACGTTCGCGTATTGAGCGCCAAACAGTTCACATGCACGTTCGATTGCTAGAGTTTCAACTTTATCTACGAACTCACAACCACCGTAGTAACGCTTACCAGGGTAGCCTTCAGCGTATTTGTTTGTAAGTTGAGAACCTTGAGCTTCCATTACACGTGGGCTTGTGTAGTTTTCTGAAGCGATAAGTTCGATGTGCTCTTCCTGACGAAGAGTTTCTTCTTGGATAGCTGCGAATAGGTCCGCATCGTAATCAGCAATGTTCATGTCACGCTTAAGCATCTGTATCTCCTGACTCAGATTGTACTGAAAGTTTCAAAAAAACCACACAACGACCGAAAGCAAACGTTTCCGTCACCGTTTTGATGTGACGCATTCTACATAATTTGATCTAGGTCATAAAGAGCTAATTGCAATTTTATCATGCAGTTTTTTCATAATCACAATAAGATTCATCATGGTTATTGAGCCTATCCAACCAAAGATGACGCTTACTGTCAATTTTACGCTTTACACCCTGTAAAACGCAGATTACATAGGTTTACCTTAATTTTGCACCTCAAGCTACCGAAAGCTAAGGTTTTTCTCTACTATGCACGCCTTTATTGGTTAGGTAATTATAAAAACGATGGAAAAACACTCACGTAAAGAAGATTGGGTAGCCATTCTTACTGGCACGTTTTTAGTGGCGTTAGGCGTCTTCTTTTTACAGTCAGCAAATCTGCTTACCGGTGGTACTACTGGCTTGGCTCTGCTTTTGAGTCAATTCTTACCTGTAACCTTTGGTATTTTGTACTTTGTTGCCAACTGTCCATTCTATTTATTAGCTTGGAAACGATTTGGTCGTAGCTTTGCCATTAGCAGTGCAATTGCTGGCGCTTTAGTGTCGGTGTTTGCTGATCATTTATACTTAGTGATCTCGCTAGAAGTTCATAACGAGATCTACTGTGCTGTTGCCGGTGGCCTGTTAATGGGCTTAGGTATGCTTATCCTATTCCGTCATCGCTCGAGCTTGGGTGGCTTCAACGTATTGTGTTTGTTTATCCAAGACCGCTACGGCATATCAGTAGGAAAAACTCAGATGTGCATTGATGCTTGTATTCTGTTTGCATCCTTCTTCTTTGTATCACCTTGGGTGATTGCCGTATCTGTATTAGGCACCGCAGTATTGAACATCGTATTGGCAATGAACCACAAACCAACTCGCTACTCGGTGAATTACGCGTCTTAGCGTTCATTACCTGCTCTGTCGTTACTGGTACTCGATACGCAAGCTTTTCGCAAGCAAACTCGAGGCACGATAAATCCATACATCAGTAAAACAAAAAGGCTTTGGGAAGCACTCCAAAGCCTTTGTAGAGGCCTAATTCTTAAGGGGAATAGAATTAGGCTTATAGAAACAAGGCTAATCTTCAATCAAGAGAATACGAGTCTCGTAAGGTCGTAGCACTTGATGATGAGACGTAACTAAACTCTCGTTCACCTGATAATTGGATAACAGGCTCTTAGCCTTCATCATCTCAAAACGCTCAGGTAAAACGCACTCTGTTTCTTCGCCATAATAGTTGTTAATACACAGCAAAGTTTGACCTTCGTTCTCACGTGCATACGCAAAAATGGATGAGTGTTCAGGCAATAGATCTTGATAACTGCCATCCGTAATCACTGGCACTTGTTTACGTAACTCAATCAAACTCTTATAGAAATAGAAAACAGAGTCTTTGTCTTCAAGTGCTTGCTCAGTGTTAATCTCAGAGTAATTATTCGCTACATCAAGCCATGGCTGAGCTTGTGAGAATCCTGCGTAAGGCTCACTGTTCCATTGCATTGGTGTACGAGAGTTATCACGAGACTTCTGCGCTAAAATCGCCATCATATCTTGATGAGCTACACCATCACGGTTCACCATGATGTCGTACATATTGGTACTCTCAACATCACGATACTGGCTAATTTCAGTATAGCCAGGGTTGGTCATGCCAATCTCTTCACCTTGATAGATGTAAGGTGTGCCTTGCATCATATGCACAGACGCGGCAAGCATCTTGGCTGATTCAACGCGATATTGCTGATCGTTACCTAAGCGGCTCACCACTCTTGGTTGGTCGTGGTTACACCAGAATAGTGCGCCCCACCCTTTGCCGTTCAATCCCGTTTGCCAGTGATTGAAGATCGATTTGAGCTGTAAGAAGTCAAACGGAGCATTAGTCCACTTCTCACCATTGGTGTAGTCGACCTTAAGGTGGTGGAAGTTAAACACCATCGATAGCTCGCTGTTATCAACGTTTGAGTATTGCTGACAATGCTCCAACGTGGTTGAAGACATCTCGCCTACGGTCACGCTACCGTATTTTTGGAATACTGCTTTGCTGATCTCTTTCAGATATTCGTGCACTCGTGGGCCATCAGTGTAAAAACGACGGCCATCACCGATATCATCATTAGGAAAGTCTTGCTGCTTCGAAATCAGGTTGATCACATCCAAGCGGAAGCCATCAACGCCCTTCTCTGCCCAAAAGCTGATAACGTCTTTCACTTCTTCGCGTACAACTGGGTTCTCCCAATTGAGGTCAGCTTGTTCTTTGGCAAATAAGTGCAGGAAATATTGCTCAGTGGCTTCATCCATTTCCCATGCATTACCACCAAACTTCGACTGCCAGTTGGTTGGTGCTTGGCCTTTCACAGGGTCTTTCCAGATGTAGTAATCGCGGTATGGGCTGTTTTTGTCACCCAAAGCAGACTGAAACCATTCATGCTCTGTTGAAGTATGGTTGACCACAATATCCATCACGATGCGAATGCCACGTTGGTGCGCTTCAGACAGCAATAAGTCGAAGTCTTCCATGGTGCCGAATTGAGGATTAATCGCGTAGTAGTCTGAAATATCGTAGCCATTATCGATCATAGGAGATGCGTAAACAGGGGTTAGCCAAATCGCATCCACGCTCAAGTTTTTGAGGTAATCCAGTTTCGAAATGATCCCTTTGATATCGCCAGTACCTTTACTGCCACTGTCACAAAAGCTCTTTGGGTAGATTTGATAGATGGTTGCGGTTTTCCACCAGCTTTCATCATGTTCAGTCATCGCCATCTCTAACACTCACTTACCAGAAAATATAAATAAAAAATCACCATGCTCACATGGTCGAATAGCCGTTATAACTAAGAGAAAAAGCTATAACTAAGAGAAAAGCGATGACTCAATTGAATCATCGCTTATTAAATGCATTACGCGTTGGCGGTTTCTAGCTCGCCTTTCATCTGTGCTCGTTTATAGAAGAACAATGTCAGCGTTATCGGCAGTACAACCGCCACCAGCATCGCGACTAAGTAAATCGACCAATATTGAGGTTGAATCGATAAGATACCCGGTAAGCCACCAACACCGATACCATTCGCCATCACACCCGCGCTACCACAGATTGCAGCCGCTGCGGCACTGCCGATCATTGCGCTCAGCATTGGGAATTTGTATTTAAGGTTGATGCCGTACATCGCTGGTTCCGTCACACCTAAGTACGCAGAGATTGCCGCAGGTACCGAGATGTCTCGTTCGCCTTCGCGCTTACTCAAAATGATGATGCCGACAACCGCTGAAGCTTGTGCAATGTTTGATAGCGCAATCAAAGGCCAGATTGGTGTGCCACCTAAGTCTTGCATCAGTTGTAGATCCACAGCGTTGGTTGTGTGGTGAATACCTGTAATAACCAAAGGTGCATATAGGAAGCCAAAGACCACTGAACCAAGAATCGCGAAGTCACCTGTCATTGCCACTTTGGCAGCGAATGCCACACCATCACCCAACATACGACCGAATGGACCAATAAAGGCGTGAGCCAAAATCACAGACAAGATGATCGAGACAAATGGCACGACAACAAGATACAGATAAGAAGGAACAATGCGCTTAAGGTTGGTCTCAATGAAGGCCAGAGCCACACCTGCTAACATCGCAGGGATCACCTGAGCTTGATAACCGACTTTCTCAATCACGAACAAACCAAAGTCCCACACCTCAGGTACCGATTTACCTATCATGTAAGCGTTCATCAATTGTGGGGAAACCAAGGTCACACCGAGCGTGATGCCCAAAATAGGGGTTCCACCAAGCTTCTTAACCGTTGCCCAACACACACCAACTGGTAGGAAGAAGAAAATCGCTTCGCCAATCAACCATAAGAAAGAATGAACGGTTGCCCAGAACTGGCTGATCTCAACCAAGGTTTTGCCGTCGAACATGCGAATGTCGCCAATCACATTACGGAAACCAAGAATCAAACCACCCGTAATAATGGCAGGTAGCAGTGGTACGAAAATTTCGGCTAAATGGGAGATACCACGCTCAAGGAAATTCATGTTTTGACGAGCAGCCAACTTCGCCTCATCTTTTGATGATGCATCTTTACCCGTTTGCTCAATCAGAAGTGCGTACACCTCATCAACCTCGGTGCCAATAACCACTTGGAATTGACCTGCGTTAGTAAAGCAGCCTTTTACCAGCTTAAGTTTCTCTAATTCTGCTTTGTTCGCTTTTTCTGTATCATTCAATACAAAACGCAGTCGAGTCAGACAATGGCTGACACTCGCAATATTCTCTTTGCCACCGACTAACTCGATAAGACGCGCAACGTCTTGCTTCGCTATCTTACTCATACTACCCCACCCTGGTTTCATTCAATTACTCACCTAAACCATGCAGCGATAACCACTCGGATTTAGATTGATGGGAACATTCCCATTTACCGTTATTATAATGCCCACATGAATGATAAATTAAAATGGGAACAGTCCCATTAATTGAAAGAGATCACACTCTAATTTTAATCTAAGCGGTTCAATTTCGCTTGATTGAGTGGATTATAGAATAGGTGATTGAGTGTGATGAGAGATCTCTGCATTGCCTAAAAGCTGAGAGATCAATAGATTAGCGGCCAATTTACCCGCAGATTGATACCCAGGGTCAATACTAAATACTCGCGGAAACAAGAAAGAGAGAAGATCATTGCCACCAACACCGGTCACCACCACATCTTCACGTTGTAGTTCTTGCAGACGTTTGATTACACCAAGAGCCAATGTGTCGCTAGCACAAACAAGTGCTTGAGTGGTAGGAGTCAGTACCTCATCCACCAGCTGATACGCACTTTCATGATGAAGTTGGCCAGTACGATAATTGGCAATCACTCCAGCGCTTTCACACCACTCGAGATAGGCCTTAAGACGCAGTTCACCTGTTGATTTATCGCTAGGATCGACGCCAATGAAACCAACCTCAGAGATTCCCTGCTCTGCTAGATGCGTTAACGCACTATTGATCACCTGTTGGTTATCATAGTTAATCGACGTCACGTTCTCGGTATCCAGAGCAATCACCACCGCTTTGTGTTCCCAAGCTTCAATGGCAGGAATATCACAGTCAGTAAAGCCAAACACAATGATGCCATCTACATTGCGACGCTTGAGAACCTGCAGATGCTCATTGGCTTTTTCTCTATCAAGCTGACTTTCCATGATCACGACATCGTAATCCGCTCGATACAATTCGGCCAGCATCGTACTTACCGCTTTGTTTTCAGAGGGGGAATCCAGACGAGAGATGATGACACCGATGACTTTTTGACTGCCACCACGCATCGACTGCGCAGACTTCGAAGGCGTGTACCCAGATTCTTGAATGACTCTTTCCACCCTTTCACGGGTTTCAGGTTTTACTTTGGGATCATTGGTCAGAACACGAGATACGGTAGACTTACCAACACCGGACAGCTTAGCAATATCGAGAATAGTGAGTTTTTTGCTCATAAAAAGTCTGACGTTAAAGGGAAGAGAAAGAAAAAGTGAGGGCGAACTCCCTCACTTAACTGTTTGTAAATCCTAGTAGATAACTATGACCTACTTTCGGCAGTTTTTATAGATAACACGACCAAGTTCTAGACGTGCATTGTCACCTTTAGTTCGTAAAGTTACGCTATTGATCAGTTCAGAGGTTCCATCATCTAAGATGTACTTCGTTCCTGAGCCTGCCGCTATTTGAGTGAGGCGATATTCATTCTCGGGTAAACGTAATACCGCTTTTTCATCACCAAGGTAAGCGACCTTAAATGAAGCGTCAGACTCACATTGATAAGTCACGAATTGATCGTCCGATACTGCGCTCTCAGTCTCAGGAGCTGCTGATTTAGAGCATCCGAATAACGCTACCGTACATAGAGATGCTATCAACAATGCTTTCATACTGCGTTCCTCATCTTTATATAGTGAATAACACTTATATCTAAGTGAAAGAGACTTAGTCTCTTAGCCTTTTAAGAATGCTGGTACATCTTTAATACTGTCAAGCACGACACTTGCAAGCGCTTCACCTTTTTCAGTGATTGGCTTACCGGTTCTTACCAGTACTTTAGTGCCAACACCCGCCGCTTCTGCAGCCATCATGTCTTCAGCTTTATCGCCGATCATGACCGAGTTAGCCATATCAATCTTCAGAAAGTCACGCGCAGAAATGAACATGCCTGGCTTTGGCTTACGACATTCACAATCTTGTTTGTAGTCACCAACACCGTGCTCAGCGTGGTGCGGGCAGTAATAAATACCATCTAGCTCAACGCCGTTATCAACAAAGTTCCAATCCATCCACTGCGTTAGAGAAAGAAAACGGTCTTCACTAAACATGCCGCGAGCAATACCAGATTGGTTGGTCACTAACACCAATAAATAACCCATATCTTTAAACGCTTTCGCCGCTTCAAACACACCATCGATGTATTCAAAGTCATGTTCATCATGTACGTAGCCGTGATCAACGTTAATCACACCATCACGATCTAAAAAAACAGCAGGTTTAGACAAAATTCAGTTCTCTATCAACTCTCTATTAATCATTAATTATTACACGCTTTATTTGCTTCATCACTATCTATTTAGTTTTGCGTTCGTTAACGATTTGTTTCTAGTTTAACTTCGCAACTCGCGTTTAGCCGTCTAGACGTAAAAATATCTATTGACTTAGATCATAGAACACCATAGCATCATCTGTAAATCGAGTGAGTCATCAATATATTATTCTGTTCTACCTGCACGGGTTTCTCTATGATTAAAGTGAATCAAGTCAATAAGGTTTTTTATCAAGGCACTAAAGAAATCAATGCCTTAATTGATATCAACCTCCACATTCCTCAAGGTCAAATCTTTGGAGTCATCGGCTCTTCAGGTGCAGGCAAAAGTACCCTTATTCGTTGTGTAAACATGTTGGAAGCTCCAACGTCAGGTGAAGTGATTGTTGACGGTATCGACCTGACAAAACTCAGCAAATCAGAACTTAGCGAAGCACGCCGTAACATCGGCATGATATTCCAACACTTCAATCTGCTGTCTTCTCGTACTGTATTTAACAACGTAGCACTGCCTTTAGAGCTTGCTGGTAGAGATAAAGCTGCGATTGAAGCGAAAGTGAGTGAACTACTTGAGCTTGTCGGCCTATCGGATAAGCGTGATACCTACCCTGCGAACTTAAGTGGTGGTCAAAAGCAGCGTGTCGCGATTGCTCGTGCGCTAGCTTCAGACCCGAAAGTACTACTGTGTGATGAAGCGACCAGTGCTCTGGATCCAGCAACGACTCAATCTATTCTTGAGCTGCTACGTGAAATCAACCGCAAGCTACACATCACGATCCTACTTATTACGCACGAGATGGACGTAGTTAAGAGCATTTGTCACGAAGTCGCGATCATTGGCGGTGGCGAGCTAGTAGAGAAAGGTACAGTTGGCGACATATTCGCACACCCTAAGACAGAGCTAGCACATCAGTTTATTCGCTCAACGCTAGACCTATCTATCCCTGAAGATTATCAAGCGCGTTTGCAAGAAACTCGTGTTAACAGTAGCTACCCATTAGTACGTCTTGAGTTTACTGGTGCAACGGTTGATGCTCCGCTGATGACGCAAATTGCTCGTAAATTCAATATCGATGTCAGCATCTTAAGCTCTGACCTCGATTACGCCGGCGGCGTGAAGTTCGGCATGATGGTCGCTGAGCTGTTCGGTAACGAAGCCGATGATAATGCTGCTATCCAATTCCTACGCGACAACAATGTAAAAGTAGAGGTGCTTGGTTATGTCCTTTAGTTTCAACGAGATTGCTGACTGGATCAGCCTTAACGGCAACCTTCTATTGGAAGCAACAGGCGAGACACTTTACATGGTTGCTGTTGCTGGCATCGTTGGTTTCGCTGTCGGTATTCCATTAGGCGTTATTCTACACACGACTAAAAAAGGTGGCCTGTTAGAGAACACCAAGCTAAACAAAATTCTTGGTGCGGTTGTGAACGTGGGCCGTTCTGTGCCTTTCTTAGTACTGATGGTAGCGATCATCCCTCTCACTAAGATGCTGATTGGTACCTTCATCGGTACAACCGCAGCGATTGTTCCGCTGACGATTGGTGCTATCCCATTCGTAGCTCGACTTATCGAGAGTGCACTACTTGAAGTACCAACAGGTCTAGTGGAAGCAGCTCAGTCAATGGGCGCAACACCAACACAAATCATCAATAAGGTTCTGCTTCCTGAAGCACTGCCTACTATCATCAACTCAGTGACGATTACGCTAGTGACTCTTGTGAGTTACTCGGCAATGGCCGGAACTGTGGGTGGTGGTGGCCTAGGTGATGTCGCGATTCGTTACGGATTTCACCGCTACGATGTGACCATTATGGCAGTGACAGTCGTCATGTTGATTGTGCTAGTACAAATTATTCAATCAATCGGTGATTCATTAGTTCGCCGCGTTGACCACAGATAACGACTTACAGACCAAAATCAAAGTCGTATGAACCAAATTAAATAGATTTATTAAAAGGAGATTATTATGAAATTTAACCTTAAAGGTTTACTTACTATTGCAGCAGCAGCTTCAGCGCTAGTACTAGCAGGTTGTGGTGATAAAGAAGTCGATACTTCTAAGATCAAAGTTGGCGTAATGGCAGGTGCAGAAGCACAAGTTGCTGAAGTAGCAGCTAAAGTCGCGAAAGAGCAATACGGCCTGGATGTTGAACTGGTCACTTTTACGGATTATGTAACACCTAACGCAGCGCTAGATGATGGTTCTATCGACATCAATGCATTCCAACACACGCCGTACCTAGATCAGCAAGTTGCTGACCGTGGTTACAAGCTAACGGTTGCAGGTAACACTTTTGTTTACCCTATTGCAGGTTACTCTAAAGAAGTTAAATCGGTAGACGAAATCCAAGATGGTGCTCGTATCGCTGTACCAAACGATCCAACAAACCTAGGTCGTTCTCTACTGCTTCTTGAGCAGCAAGGTTTACTTGAACTTCGTGAAGGTGCAGGTCTTCTAGCTACCGTTCGTGACATCGTTGGTAACCCTAAGAACCTAACGATTGTTGAACTAGACGCAGCTCAACTGCCACGTTCTCTTGATGATGTAACTTTATCTATCATCAACACTACTTACGCGAGCTCTATCAACCTGACTCCACAAAAAGACGGCGTATTCGTTGAAGACAAAGATTCTCCATACGTGAACCTAATCGTTTCTCGTGAAGACAACCTAAATGCAGAAAACGTACAAAACTTCGTTAAAGCATATCAAACTGAAGAAGTGTACAACGCAGCTTCTGACATCTTCCAAGGTGGCGTAGTTAAAGGTTGGTAATCAGCTTAAATAGACACTTATAGATACCGAAAGGGGCTGACTCAATGTCAGCCCCTTTTTTAATGATGAAAGTTTGCTAGAAAGTAAAGCTTCTCAGGGTGAATCAAACGAAGTCGATTACTTGAGGTGATCCCAAGAAATGTTGGATACCAGACGGCAATCATCACACTTGAAATAGAAAATATCGTGGATTGGTGCATCAAGCAGCCATTCACCACCACATTGTGGGCATTTTCGCTCTTTTTCATCTTTCAGGCTGATCCCACCGACACGATATAAGTAGTAGTAAGTTGGAATCTTAGTCAGAAATTCAATGCGCCCTCTTAGACCCCAACCGCGTTTAAACAGCACACTCTTAGTATCACTGATCTCGGTTAGCGTTGCATGTTCAGCACGGCAACCACCACCCATTTGCACTTCATCACAGGCTTGCCATTCGGTCTGCCATTTCAGTACGGCTTTATGATCGCCATTAAATGTCGGCGGGTTACGATATAGTGGAATAGGCAACAAGCTGTCGCCACTGCGCAGCGGTGAACAGGTATGCACGAACGTCGTGTACAACACTTGCCAGCTCGGCGCTTCATCTTCGGCTACTTCTTCGGAGTTAAGATCTCGGCCAAGCAGACGCATCTTAGGCGCTAATAAACTCGCCGCAGATAAGCGCTCGAAACAGACTTTGACGAAGTCTGAATGATTACGTGGGTGTAAGCTATCTTGCTCCGGACACACAACGCGAACATAGAATTCACCGTCACCCATCACGATTGGAAACTCACGACCTAACACTTGTCCGTTATAACGAAGAGCATCCATTAAGCCATTAACCGCCTTATCGACAGCGCTTACCGTTGTGTTATCAAAACACTCAAATTGAAGTTCTAGTACGTACATCTATTTATACCGCTGGTTGTAGCTTTTCTAAAAATTCTGCCAATGTCTCGGCTAGTACATCACGATTTTTGGTGCCTAAGCGCTCTAGGATTACGTTACCCGTTAGGTTACAGATAGAGATAACATCCAGTTCAGCATCAGTCGCGGCAATGAAAACCGTTGGTTTTAGCTTCAAACGACGCTGAGTCACTAGGTGACCTAAGATGTTTTCTTGTAGGCATTCGAAATCGTCATCACTCCAAATCTGTAACAAAGTCAGTTCGTTACCATCAAAAGTCGCGTTCATATCCGCACTAAATTGTGCGCCGTAGAAAGTCTTAACGTCTTCATGCAGAGTCAGTTCAATACCCGTTTCAACATTGGTGAAATCTGCGAATTGCTCACGTGGATAGTGTTTCCACAACACGGCATCACCACTCTTTTCTTCTACGCATGGCGATACAATGTCCACCAACTCCTCATTACGAGGTAAGCTTTGGTGTTGCTGCTGCCACGCGTCAACGTATCGCTGACTGAAAGAAAGTAGTGCGTCTTGAGCGCGTTGAGTCATGAAAATCTCCTAAACACAAAATAATAAATAGAATCCGAGCCCTTTCCGTGCCGATTAAGCGATGACTTAATGACAGGGTAATGGGGATTCAGTAAAATCGACCCCATTCTAATCGAATTTGAAACGAAAGTATGAGCAAATATTCTGACGCAAAAGAGCTAGCGGGTTTAACCCTAGGCCAAAAAACTGAGTACTCTAACCAATACGATGCAAGTTTATTGCAACCAGTACCTCGTAGCCTTAATCGTAATGATCTTGCGCTAAACGGAGAGTTACCTTTTGTTGGTCATGATATTTGGACGATGTACGAGCTTTCGTGGCTAAACACCAATGGCTTACCACAAGTGGCTGTTGGTGAAGTGTTCATTCCGGCAACTAGCCAAAATTTGATTGAGTCAAAATCTTTCAAGCTGTACCTAAACAGCTACAACCAAACTCAGTTTGAAAACTGGGATCAAGTCACTGAGCGTCTAACTCAAGATTTGTCAGCATGTGCAGGCGAATCTGTGATTGTGAATGTAAATTCAGTAACCGATTACACCAACCAACCTATCGTGACGATGGAAGGTGACTGTATCGACAATCAAGACATCCAAATCACGAGCTATGATTTTGAAGCGTCACTGCTTGAAGGGGCTGCTGGCGAGCAAGAAGTAGAAGAAACTCTACATAGTCACTTATTGAAGTCAAACTGCTTAATTACCAATCAACCGGATTGGGGCAGCGTAGAGATCGCATATTCCGGAAAGCAAATTGACCGTGAAGCTCTGCTACGCTATTTAGTTTCTTTCCGCGAGCATAACGAATTCCACGAACAATGTGTTGAGCGTATCTTCACTGACATCATGAAATACTGTGCACCATCGAAGCTAACCGTATTTGCACGTTACACGCGTCGTGGCGGTCTGGATATCAATCCATACCGTTCAACTGAGCAAGATAGACCAAGCCACAATAAGCGTATGGCTCGCCAATAATCGGCGTGAACCGCCCAAACTTATTTGAACCTACAAAATCTTTAAAGGGACATTGAAATGCGTTGGTTATACGTTGTTAGTCTATTCATTTTAAGCTTAAGCACATCGGTTAATGCGTCGGTCTATTCGTCGGCGCTCCTCAATGAAGCCAATAACTTGGTTGAGATAGAACCGAGTCAAGCAAAACGAATAGCCAACAGCTACCTAACGCTACGTATCCTTTCAGATCAACGCGAAAAGAGCCCGTCAGCTATTTCTCGTGAAGAGGCCGACTCTTCGATTAGAACCCCGAACAGCAGTATCGATGCGTATAAGATCTTAGCGAAAGCAGAGTTTAATCTAGGCAACATTCGTATTGCGATTCAGCACATCGACAAAGCCTCTGAGCTAGCAAAAACCTATAAGCTTGAGTATCTAAAGTTGGATCTGGAAATACTCAAAGTTAGGTTACTTTGGCTTACGGACAGAAAATCTGCCCAAGCAGAATCAGAGCTAAAAAAAATAGAAACAAGCTTAGAGTCGGTTAATAAGACCTTACGCCTGACGGAAGGAATTACCTATCGCTTAATCATGTTGAAAGCCGACATTTCCTCTTATAACAACAACGTAGGGGAAGCCGAAAAACTCTATCAAGAAGCAAAAACTTACCTAGAACAGCGTCACTCGGAAAAAGTCGTCATTGATTATCACATCACCGTCGGCGAGTTTTATCTTACCCATAAAGAGTACAACCATGCACTATCTGAGTTATTGTACGGCTACTGGAAATCAGTAGAAGGTAACCTGAGTTCGCGCTTGGCCAAAGTAAACCGCCTACTTGCACAGCTTTTCTTTGAACGCCAAGTATTAGATAAAGCTCTAGAGCACCTGTCTCAAGCTGCTGACTTTTACGATAATTTTGAAAGCTCCCCCATATTAGCGCAAGTACTAAAAAAGATGGGGGATGTGTACTTCAATCAAGGCAAATATAACCTTGCCCTCGTGCACTTTTTCAATGTCCTTGATCATGAGAGTACCGACCGAGACATCCACCAAGTCATTGACATTCGTCTAAGTTTATCTGCGACTTACTTACGACTTTATAACTACCCTCTAGCTGAGCAATACCTAGCACGGGCCCTTGAACTGCTGGAGTATTCCGACATTCCTAAATTGGAAGGCCGCGCAGCACTCTTATCCGCAGGTTTGGCATACCACCTGCAAGAGAGCGAAGATGTAATTAAGCATGCGACACGTGCGCTCGAGATTTCGCGTCAGGTAGAAAATACGCGCCTGTCTCAACACTCCTACCACTTGCTCTCTTTAGGTTATGAGCAAGCAGGGCGTCCACAACAAGCGCTAGCAAATCTCAAGCAATACAATATCCTTGTCTCTTTGGAACAACAAAAACTCAACCGTGTTGGTGAAGACGCATTCCGCCAACAAAAAGAGTTTGCCGAGCAAACGCTCCACTATGCAGGTCAAGAACAAGAATTAGAGAAATACAAACTTGAGCACCATAAGTTCCAGAAAATATCGTTCGCCTTATTTTTGTTCAGCATTGTCTTGTTCTTCTTTGTGCTACGCCGAGGCTACATCATTCAAACCTTAGTCACGGAAATGGATTCACTGCGTACCGACCTCTTCACACACTCACGCTCAAAGCTTCCAAATCTAAGAATGCTGAACGCAAAGCTATCAAATTCACTAGAACAAACCAGCCAAAACTTCGAACAATGGCAACTTGGTGAGCTGATTCATGAACCACTCAACGACCGTTTACGCTTTGTGATGATTGATTTGCCGTTCCTACGCAATATGTACACTCAGAACGGTTATAAAGCAGGTTTAGAACTCGAAGATGCTTTCGGCGAGTTCCTTAAATCTAAGCTCGAAGGTCCTGCGCGCGTCTACCACTTCTCGGATGCGAACTTGCTTTACATCGAACCAAATGCTGACCGTGATACATCGCCTGAGGCTATGTTCAGAAAGATTCAATCTTGGATTAATCACTTCGAACCAGAGCGAAACATTAATCGAACCGTCCGCATGGGCATCGCTGACTACCCGTTCTTGCCACGCGCTTATACCGCGATTAACGACCAAGAGCTGCTCGATGTACTATTAATGTCGACCAACCTGGCACGTGAAATAAGCCTCAAAGAACGCAGTAGCCAATGGGTTTACCTTAAAGCCATCGACAATGCCCCCGCAGCGAGCCTTGCAACGGGTAACATAAGAGAGGCTTGTAAACATGCGATTAATCAAGGGTTAATAAAGATACAATCCTCACACCAGAATGAGGACAATATCAAAAAAATGCTAAAAGATGACTGATTTGCGAGCGGTTAAACGTCGTAGGTCGTGACCTTATTTTTAGTTTTGTTATTATCAAGGTCACGGAATTTCATCTATACGATCGAGTACGATCTACGCGGCGCTAATTAATACATCTATGGGCATTCTTGAAAAAGACATTCAGGCGCAACTCCACCAGCTGAAATATCAGTTGGATCAAGTCCGCTTGACGCAAAGAGATACCTCGTTCAAATTTATTCGAGAACAAAAAGTTCTCAAGCGTATCGTTACGTCTTTAAGTGATGCATGTGTTGGCAGCAACACTCATTTAGATGAAAATCTCATTGCCCTTAGGGAAGAGCTCGAAAAGCAAAAAGACATTAGCTCAATGATCCCCAAGTTGGCAGTATTAGAAAGGATGCTCAAGCAAAAAACGTTGGCTATGGATAAACAGAACGGATATCTGGATGATAGTATTAAGCACAGTGGGGAAACGCTGCAGCGTATAACTGGCCTTCCGGCACAGCTAAAGCGCGATCTAAGAAACTTACTTAGCTTCTCCGAGTGTCATGGCAGTCAAAAAGTCGACCATGCCATGAAGCTTCTCAGCATTTATGAGCGTGCCATTAAGATTATGGCAAACAACTCACGCACTCATTTTGCCGACGTAGATCAATCAACTGAACAAGAACTCCTTTCCGAACTATCAAACGAATTACAACACCTGATCACTGAACTCGACTTCGAGGGTGAATCGGGGGATCTACTGACCGATATTCGAGCGAAGCTACTACTTGGTGTTTCAACACAAAACCTACTTGAGCTAGCACTTCAGATCCTCAAGCTGGTGATTGATGGCACGAGCCTAGAGCGTAAGCAGTCTGAACAATTTATCGAACAACTCAATTCCTCGCTCGCTTCTAGTATCAAAACAGCAGATCAAAACTCCGACCAGAGCCAAAGCTATTTTGAACATCGCCAAGGTCTTAATTCTGAGTTGAATGAACTTGTTACTAAGAGCCAAAGCTCTGTTGATAAAGCAACGGATATTGATAACTTAAAACTTTCGATAAACCCGCTGCTCAGTGAAATTGCCTCTCTTTCAGAAAGACTGAATCACGCAGAACAGAAAGAACAAGCTCTAATAGAAAGAATGAGCTACGGAAAAAACCAATTAGATTCGCTCTATGAAGTCACCCAAGATTACCGCAAGCGTCTAGAAGATCAGGCTCAGCGTATGCTGCTTGACCCTCTGACTAAGATCTACAACCGTACCGCCTTCACCGATCGTTTAGAGTTAGAATATCGTCGCTGGATTCGCGCACAACACTCACTAAGAGTCGTGCTGCTAGATATCGATAACTTCAAAGCAATTAACGATAGCTTTGGCTATACCGCTGGTGACAAAGCACTCAAGATCATCGCAAGAGCGATCACCAAAGAAATTGGTACTACCGATACTGTCGCTCGCTTTTCTGGTGAAGAGTTCATCTTGCTACTTCCCGAGCAAAGCGATGAATATTGCCATCAAGTGACTCAAAGCATCCAGAATCAAGTCAGCCGCTTACCTTTCAAATTCCGTGACCAACAAATCACAATTACCTTGTGCGCGGCAAGTACTCCGTTTAAAGAGTCAGACACACCTGAAGAAGTATTAGAACGACTCAATAAAACACTAAACAAAGCCAAACAGCGCGGTAACAACCAACTTGTTTGGGACTAAGACAGCCCTAGATTTAATTTATTTCATTTTTTCAAATACTTATCACATACCATATCCCTCAATGTTTGCTAAGCTAATGATTAACATTCGCTTAACAAGCATTCTTGGCAAGCATGCTGTATTTAAAAGAGCAACGCTGTCGTAATCGTTTCGTCTGGTTAATTCTCTCGCCTTTAACCAAACACTTTCAACGTTAGCTTCTCATCTCGAACTAAAGGGCTACTTCCAACGTCCCCTAGTTCCTTTCAACAAGGAGGCACTATGATCACTCATATCAGCCCTGCCGGTAGCATGGATTTACTCTCTCAACTTGAAGTTGAGCGTCTTAAAAAAACCGCATCTAGTGATCTGTATCAGCTTTATCGTAACTGTACGTTAGCGGTACTCAACTCGGGTAGCCACACCGACAACTCCAAAGAATTACTCGACAAGTACCTGTCATTCGATGTTGAGGTGGTGCGTCGTGAGCGCGGGATCAAGCTTGAACTGAGCAACCCACCAGAGCATGCCTTTGTCGATGGTGAAATCATCAAGGGTATCCAAGAACACTTATTCTCAGTGTTGCGCGACATTGTCTACGTCAACATGCACCTTGCAGATAACCAAAGACTCAACCTGACCAATGCCACTCATATTACCAACCTTGTGTTTGGTATCTTGAGAAATGCAGGCGCACTTACGCCAGGTATCGAACCTAACCTGATCGTGTGCTGGGGTGGTCATTCAATTAATGCAACTGAATACCAATACACTCGCGAAGTGGGGAATGAACTTGGCCTGCGTGAGCTGAATATCTGTACCGGTTGTGGACCGGGGGCAATGGAAGGGCCAATGAAAGGGGCTGCCATTGGTCACGCTAAACAGCGCTATACAGACCACCGTTACTTAGGGCTAACTGAACCATCAATCATTGCGGCTGAGCCACCAAACCCAATCGTGAATGAACTGGTGATCATGCCAGATATCGAAAAGCGTCTTGAAGCCTTCGTGCGTATGGCCCATGGCATCATTATTTTCCCTGGAGGCCCCGGCACTGCCGAAGAGCTGCTGTATATATTAGGGATCATGATGCACCCTAATAACGTCGACCAACCCATGCCGATTGTTTTAACAGGCTCAAAAGAGAGTGAAGCTTACTTCCGTTCGATTGATAAGTTCATCGGCGAAACCTTAGGGCCTGATGCGCAGAAACACTATGAGATCGTGATTGATGACCCAGCACGCGCTGCGAAAATCATGAAGCAGGCAATGCCAGATGTACGCTCTCACCGTAAAGAGACTGGCGATGCCTACAGCTACAACTGGTCACTGCATATTGAACCTGAGTTCCAACTGCCATTCGACCCTACACATGAATCTATGGCGGCGCTTGATCTGCATATGGATCAGAAAACAGAAAGCCTTGCGGCGAATCTACGTAAAGCCTTCTCTGGAATTGTGGCAGGTAACGTCAAAGCTGAAGGTATTTTGGAGATAGAGAAACATGGCCCCTTCCTGATTGATGGCGACAAAGAGCTGATGACAAAAATGGACCAGCTGCTGAATGACTTTGTTGAACAGCATCGAATGAAACTGCCGGGCGGCACTGACTATGTTCCTTGCTATAAAATTATGCCTAGCAGCGAATAACGGCAAGTAACTGATAACAAGCCACAAGTATAAAGTTAAACAAGTCATGACGTTTACGTCACCAAAGTTTCAACTCACCAAGTGATACGTTACTATAAGGGGCTAGCAGCCCCTTATTTATTGCCTATTTAGTGGAAACTTATGTCTATCCATCTTGTTATTATCGATGCCTTGAACCTCATCCGACGCGTGCACTCTGTTCAGCCGGACCCAACCGATATTGCAAGAACCATCACCACGACTGCTCGTACTCTTAATCGCATCCTAAACGAATCAAAGCCCACTCATATCATTGCAGTATTTGATCATCATTTACAAGATCGAGGTTGGCGCGCGGAAGTCCTTCCCGCTTATAAGCAAAACCGTAAGCCGATGCCAGAACCATTAATGAAAGGTCTCGATGCGATTCAACAAGCTTGGTGGGAATTAGGGATTGATTCACTGCTGTCTGATGGCGATGAAGCGGATGATCTCGTCGCAACATTGGCAAAGAAAGTCGCTGACCACGGAGAAACCGTCACTATCATTTCCACGGATAAGGGCTACTGCCAACTGTTGTCACCAACGCTTCAGATCCGTGATTATTTCCAGCACCGTTGGTTAGATAAGCCCTTTATCGAAGCGGAATTTGGTGTAAAGCCAGAGCAACTGGCAGATTACTGGGGATTAACGGGCGTCAGCTCAAGCCAAGTCCCCGGAATTCCTGGTATAGGGCCAAAAGCAGCCAAAGAGATATTAACGACATACCCTGATATCGAAACAGCATTCCTAGCTGAAGACTTACCGAAAAAGTATCGTAAGAAATTCGATGAGCATATCGAGTCGGCTCGCGTATGTAAGCTCGTTTCTGCACTCAAAACAGACATCGATTTAGGTTTTAATCTGCAAGATATTCGCTACGAAGCTGTGTCTTAATCTGACGTCACAAATTCAGTCATTAAAGCTAACCGTTAGAAATAAATCCGCTTATAAATCAACAAATTAGAAACTCAATCATTAGAAAGCAGAAAAGCCTTAGTCTGAACTAAGGCTTTTTTGTTGTTTCATTTTAAGACGAAACATTGCACTTATACTGATAAGTCTCTATTTCTAGAGTAACTTTCAGCTAAGAGCAGATTAGAAGCTATAAGCGATAGAAGCTTTAAAGTTACGACCCGCTTCATAGCTGGTGTACTTTTCTGAACCCCAAGAGATACCAAAACCAGTATGCTCAGCGTACTTCTTATCAAGCAGGTTATCGATACCAAGGTTCATCTCTAGGTCTTTAGCAAACGTCGGTGTGTAAGCCGCCCAAATGTTGTGCGTTGCGAAGCCTGAGCGTTTGATCTCTTTGCCTTTTTCGTTCTCGTAATCGTTTCCCGGAACAAAGCGTGAATCCCAACCAAACACAAATTCATTGTTTAGGCTGTAGTTAAAACCGGCCTTAAAGTTATGAATACCGGTTTTATTCATGTGGCTTGTCTTGCCATTTTTCAGGCTCTTTTGCTCGCCATCAGAGTAAGAGTGGTTAGCGTAAACACTTAACGCGTCTAACTGATAGCTCAATACAGTCTCTACACCCCAAACTTCAACATCATACTTATTCGATAATGTTGCGTTGTTCTTAGTTGGGTGCATTTGGTTATCAAGGTCATAAGTATAAGCCGTGAAACCTAGAATCGCGTAATCAGCCGCAAGCAAACGTGTTAGCTCGTAATCAAAACCAGCTTCGTAGTTATTACCCGTCATCGCCTTAGTATCAGACTGCTTAACTTTGCTTGGTGCTTTCATCGTCAGCGTTTCTGGTAGTGACGCACCTTTAAACAGACGACCGTAACCCACACGAAGTTTTAGGTTTTCCGTTGTTTGGTATTCACCTTTGAACTTTGGAGATAGCTGATCAAACTCGCCCTTATACACGCCACCCAGTTTATGAACGTCGTAACGAAGACCTGTTGTCAGACGGAAATCGCTGAATTCGTACATATCTTGTAGATACAGACCGTAAGCCGTCACCGTACCACCATCCATGCTGTAGTTCTCGGTTTGACCTTGCTTAGTACCGCTTAGATATACGCCTTGACCGGCATCAATCCATTGCTTGGCTTTGTAGCCCTCAAGACCATAAGTAAGCTCATGCTCACCAACCCAAGAAACGTTACGAATGTCACCACCAATGGTTGTTACATTGTATTCACGCTTAGGGTAAGACATTTTGCCATCTTTGAACCATTTACCTGCCGGTGTTTTGCCCCAAGCGGTACCTTCAAGAGCATCACGATCCATGTATTGACGGTTGTAGTAAACATTACTTTTCAGATGAACTAGATCACTACCTGCATCGTATTCGTGCTGTAGCGTCACTGTATCGCGATTAAGCGAATGATAGTCATGTTTATCGTCAGCATACAGAGCACCCGCCTTTTCGCCAGAAAGCTGACGCGTACCACCATCACTGTATCGGTTGAAAGTCAGTTTAAATTCATTGGCATCATTAGGAATGAAAACAACTTTAGCCAAACCCGACTTAAGCTCACCCTGCTTAGAGGTTACCGCTTCTTGATCAGGAATGTGCAGATCGCCATCTTCTGAATAGTTCGCAATACCCATGAACTCCAGCTTGTCGTTCACTTTTGCATACACAGCAACGTTGGTTGCAAAACGCTCATAAGCTGTTTGATAGCTTGTTTTTACTCGAGCACCAACGCTTTCACCCGGCTTAAGAAGATCGCTTGGGTCTTTCGTTTCGTAGCTAAATGAACCATTGATAGCACCAGAACCTGACAGTGCAGAGTTACCACCTAATTCAATTTCAGCTCTTTTTAGCATTGCAGGATCAATCGCTTGGTCACCAGAGTGGTGGAAAAGCTGACCTTCTTGTCGCGCACCATCAATAGTCACTACGGCAAATTTGTCTTCCATACCACGTACAAATACTTTGCGAGAGTAACGTGCGTTCCCGTCAACCGTAACGCTAGGCATAGTATTCAAAACATCTTTGATGTCTGATGCTTGCTTCTTTTCCAGTGTGTCAGAGTTGATTTCAGTCTGAATCAATTGGTCAAGGGCAGAACCGATAACGACTACGGTTTCTGGTTCGTCGGCAGCAAATGCTGTAAATGAGGTTAAGGCAACCGTAACGGCTACTGATAGTGCTTTAAGTTTCATAATGCGACTTATATTTTATAGATTTAAGTGAAAGTGCACGAATGGTACACGACACTAATTACAATGTTAATAGTAATAGTTATCATTTACATTCTTTACTTACATTTACTTACTTATAATAAAATACAATTTGATTAGGATGTTCTTGCTGTAATTTACTGCTGAATTTTAAATAAACCCTTCTTCGTTTCATCGCTGAACTAGGTAGCCGTAAGTATCGATAGCTTACGGCTTTTTTGTCTCATATCGACACTAATAGTCGACAATTCGACGACTATCAACCAAGTTGAATTAGTCATATTTACACTTAAATATGACTAAAAAACGCACATAGACCAACCTTTCTAAACTATCAGTACGAAGCGATAATCAAGCTCATAAACAAACTTAAGATATAAAAAATGCCCCTAAAGGAGCATTTTATTTATCACTGACACACTAACGTAAATATTAGTACGGTGAGATATTCGAAAGCGACTGAATATGAACCGTGATCTCTTCGCGATCGTGGTAAAGGTGCTTCGCCTGCATCTTGAACTTCACTTTGTTATCAATCAGGAACTGTTTTAGGTTTTCGATATCCTGCAGAACTTCATCGTAACGGCCTTTCATTGGCAGTTTAAGGTTGAACAGTGCTTCTTTCGCCCAGCCTTTGATGATCCACTCCCCCATTAAATGAGCAACACGAGCCGGCTTCTCAACCATGTCACAGATAATCCAAGTGACGTTCTTACGGTCAGGTTCGAATTTAAAACCATCCACCATGTGGTGCTTAATTTGACCCGTTTCCATTAGGCTGTCTGCCATCATGCCGTTATCAACACAGTGAACAAACATAGAGCGCTTAACCAATTGGTAAGTCCAACCACCTGGACACGCGCCTAAATCTACGCCCCACATACCCGGAGCCAGACGTTCGTCCCACTCATCACGAGGGATGAATACGTGGAATGCTTCTTCTAGCTTCAATGTAGAACGGCTTGGCGCATCTGATGGGAATTTCAAACGAGGAATACCCATGAAGAACTGTGAGTTGTTAGTTGGGTAAGAGTAACCAACAAAACAGTGACCCGGCGCGATAAAGCATAAATGAAGCACTGGCTTCTTAGCGTTGTCTTTCGCTGTCATCAGCCCTTTACCGCGCATTGCCTGACGCATTGGCACAGTAAACTTACGGCAGAACTTCAAAAGCTCTTTCGCTTCATTAGTGTCTGGTGTTTCAATACGGATATCGCCACAACGTGGGAAACCTTCTTTCTCAGAAAGCGCCTCAAGAATTGGAGAAATACGATCATCAGTCGGCAGATCTTTGATTTCAACCGCTACCGCGATCATTTGACGAGCAAAGATCAACGATTGGAAGTCGATCTCTTTTACCAGTTTATCGGCTTCGCCTGCTTGATAACATTCAAACAATACAAAGCCTGTATTGTTCTTTAAGCGAGGAAAACCAAACACTTCCAGTTGTGTTGCCTTGTCTTGAATTTCGCCAGCACATTCTTTTTCAAAACCAGAGCGACAATAAAGTAGTACGTGTTTCACTGAGTTACCTCTTTTATATTCAAAGCAGCGAAGGAGAAGACTCCCCAACCAATGATAAATAGTAGACCACCAAACGGTGTTATAGGGCCAAACCATTTTATTCCTGTCAGTGCTAAGCCATAAAGGCTGCCACTAAAACAAAGGATGCCGATGATAAAGCAAATTGCCGCAATGAAAAAATATTTTTGTGATTTAGCACCAAGTTTCATCTGTAGCAGAGCACCACACGCCAATATTGCTAGTGTATGGATAAACTGGTACTGAACACCTGTCTCAAACACGCCTAGCAGATACTCTGGCAAGACAGCTTTTAACCCGTGAGCGGCGAAGGCACCTAGCATTACGGCTATTGCGCCAGAGATACCTGCAAAAGTGAGTAAATACTTACTTCTCATTAAGCACCTCTTTGATAAACGCCGATAGTTTCTCAACGGTTAACGCTATGTTCTGCTGTTCGGTGTAGCCAGAGCTCTTACGAGGCTTAAAGCTGTGATCGCCATCAGGAATAAACTCAACACGAATCGAATCCGACAGGTCGAAATCAGCAAACTCTTCTCGCTTACCAAAGGTATCACGTTCACCTTGTAGAATAAGACACGGCTTTGCTAACTCAGCCAAGTGCTCACCTTTGTATTTCTCTGGTTTGCCTGGTGGATGGAAAGGAAAGCCTAAACAGGCCATTGCAGCCACCTTATCCACTTCAGACAAATGACTCGCCATACGTCCTCCCATCGACTTACCGCCAATAACAAGCTTATCGGCATCTACCTGTCCGATAATCTCTTGGTAAGCTTCGAGCAGTTTAGGGGCTCGATCAGGTGGACGACGCTTACCATCTTCAGCACGCTTGATCATGTAAGGGAAATTAAAACGAATCACTCGTATCCCTTTAAACGCCAGCCCTTTTGCTACCGACTGCATGAATTCATGATCCATGCCTGCGCCAGCACCATGTGCAAAGATAAAAGTTATTGGGTTGTCTTCACCATCAATGATGAGGTTATTCATCAAGTAAGTCCTCTTGTTCACTTTGCGCTTTCGCCAACATCCAATCACGGAAAGTCGCAATACGCCCCATGTCAGCTTGTTTCTCATGACACACCACATAGAAGGCGTTCTTACTTACCAACACTTCATCAAAAGGTGCAATCAAACGACCTGCTTCGATTTCAGGTTGCGCCAACACATTATTACCCAAAGCAATACCTTGCCCGTGAGCGGCCGCCTGCAACACCATGGTTGAGTGACTGAAGATAGGACCATGGTTAACGTTAACCCCATCGATGCCATTTTGCTTGGCAAACTGTTTCCAATCCTTTCGAGATGTATCATGTAATAGCGTATGACATGCCAAATCACTGAGAGATTCTAAAGGTTTAGCTCCTAGCAGCACGGAAGGTGAGCAAAGAGGGATCAAATATTCTTGGTAAAGCTTATCGGCTCTGAGCCCCGACCAGTTCCCTCGGCCATAGTAAATAGCCACGTCTACATCATCGGTCAGCGAGCCTTCATCCATATCAACGGCTTTGATTCTTACATCAATATCAGGTTCTTGCTGATTAAAGTCAGCGAGTCTTGGTACCAACCATTGAATAGCAAAACTCGGCGGCAAACTGATGGTCAATGCGCCCTTCTCACTTCGCTCAAGAACTTTGTCTGTCGCTTCTGCCAGTGATGTAAAAATATCTTTGATATCCAAGAAGTAGCTTTGGCCTTCTTCCGTCAGCAACAAAGAGCGGTTTCTTCGACGAAACAGCTTCAAAGATAAGAATTCTTCAAGCGCTTTAATCTGATGACTGACCGCGGCTTGAGTAACAAACAACTCTTCTGCGGCACGCGTAAAACTCAAGTGTCGAGCAGCAGCTTCAAACACTCTTAGCGAGTTTAATGGGGGTAATCGACGAGACATAGTTACTCTCTAAATAAGCATTAGTTTTTTTTATCTGAAACATTATAATTTGTCCATTGCCTAGCGGCCAGAGAAATTCTATATTTCATCCCGCAGCAGCTAGCCTGAACGGCTTGATTCTCTCTAGAATCAATTGGTTTAGCTCCTGCGATGTTGTGTTTGCAAACTCGTTCTTTTCGAGTTGGGTAGAGTTCTACCAAATGTTTTGTTGCAGTTCTATACTGAAACGAGGCATGTACTTCCTGTATTTATTTTGACCTGTCTGTCAAATTTGTTTACACCGCCTTATGGGCGGTGTTTTTTTATGTCCAAAGAAAAGTAACAATAAGTTTATCAATAGCTGTGCTAATTAATCTTTATTATTTTTCATCGCTAATCACAGAATCAGACACCCACTCAAATAAACAACTGAACACATACAAATAGCACCATTGAGTTGCACTAAAAAGTAACAGAATACTTCAAGATACTCACACTTCTTCAGTACTTATAGACCCGTTTAGATCTCACCAGTTCTATCAATCCAAAATTTCAAAGCTGAGCATGACGATAGCACGTCCAAACGCATGCCTCTGTCTACTGTCAATCCTTCATCATAGACAATAAAAAAGCCGCTTACTTTTCAGTATGCGGCTTTGCAAAATTATTAACGGTTGGTCAACACACCACTATGGGCGGTAAACCTTAACGTTGTGGAAGCCTTGTTCTTGCAAGTAAAGCGCTTGCAGACGGCTCATGACACCACGGTCACAGTACAACAAGTACTCTTTCGATTGGTCTAGGTCACCAAACTGAGTTGAAAGCTTGAAGAACGGGATGTGTTTGATTTCAACACCATCGATCTCTAGCGGGCTTTCATCTTCTTCGTCTGGGCTACGGATATCAAGAACGACAGCGTGCTCAGCAACGGCTTGAACTTGCTCCACTTCTGGTGCCTGTTCTTGGCTCTCTTTCTCGATATCACGGATATCCATAATACGAGCGTTCTCGATCACTTGCTCCAGCACTTCGAAGTTAAACTTAGCTTCTTCCGCTTCTAGTTTGCCTTTCTTCGCTTTCACGGTCGGCTTCTTAGAGATAACACCACAATACTCAGGCATTACTTTAGCGAAGTCTTCAGTACCAATCTTGCGAGACAGGTCGATGATATCTTCTTTGTCCCAGTTGATCAGTGGACGAAGGATCAAAGTGTCCGTCACGTTGTCGATATGACGCAGGTTAGTTAGCGTTTGGCTAGAAACCTGACCAAGAGCTTCACCCGTTACTAGTGCTTCGATACCGAAACGCTCTGCAACCATACCACCAGCACGCATGAACATACGCTTAAGAACAACGCCCATTTGGCCGTCTTCAACGTTCTCAAGGATCTCTGCAACTACAGGTTCAAAATCAATAGAGATGAACTTCACCTTTGCAGATGAACCGTATTTATCCCATAGATAGTGAGAAACTTGCTTAACACCAATCTCGTGAGCAGGGCCACCAAGATTGAAGAAGCAGTAATGCACTTTAGAACCACGTTTGATGTGTAAGTAGCTTGAAACACCAGAATCAAAGCCACCAGAAATCAAGCTAAGCAGATCTTCTTGAGTACCAAGAGGGAAACCACCTAGGCCTTTATGACGTTCAATAACTTGGTTTAGCTTATCGTTCTCGACTTCAACTTTAACGGTAATATCTGGATTTTTCAGTTTTACTTTTGCTGATTCAACCGCTTGGTTTAGACCGCCGCCTACGTAGCGTTCTAGCTCGATAGAAGTAAAATCATGCTTACCACGACGCTTAGCACGTACAGAGAAAGTCTTACCTTCAATAAGAGCACCGCTACGCTCGAGAACTTGCTCGTAAATATTGTGCAGGTCTTTAAATTCTGATTGCTGAACTTCAAGGGAGTGATGAATACCCGGAGTTTGCGTCAATACTTCAAGTGTTTCTTTAAAGTATTTGTCGCTCTCAGACGTCACTTCGATATGGTCACGGCGGTTGAAGACAGCCACAGACTCAGTACGACGCTGAAGAATAGTACGAATATTACGTTCTAGAATCTTTGTGAAGCGCTTACGCACCGATTCACTTTTTACAAAAATTTCCGGGTGGGGCTTAACAATAAATTTCATAGTACTTTCACGCCAATAAGGTTCACAATTTTAATAGGTTCATCACCACGTAAAAGGTCATTTCACATAGTTATTGAAGCAATAATAGATCAATATTAAATCTAAGGGCGCGAATTATACATGAGAAAATCAAACAAGGAAAAGAGTGCGTGCTTTGGTGCCATTAATAAACTCACCTTAGTGACAAACTATCGTCTCGATTTCATCCAAGCTCATTTATCCATATCCTC